>JALZWI010000059.1 GCA_023299895.1 Arenicella sp.
CGCTCATCAGCATGGCCTTCTAGAGAAACACGTGAGCCGCCTTGTTGCGCTAACTTACGAGCGTGCGCGCTAGCAATGATTCTTGAACGTTCATCAACAACCGTGCTGTTGTATTGAAAGTAAAGAGTTTTGTAATTAGTAGGGTCGCCTTCAATACCAAAGCGACTAGAGAGCTCTTGCGCTGAATAACCCGTATCCCATGCGTTTGAGCCACCACCATCACCATTGCCTACAGGTGCTACAGTACTACCATCATTACCATTAGTACCTTGATCTTTGTTACCAGCACATGCAGTAAGAGTTAGGCCCAATGCCATTATTAATACTAAACTTAATTTACGATTCATTTTTCGCTCCACGAATGTTTATTTTTTTGCCGTTTTATTAATTTTTTATTGGCGACCACGCTGGCTCACGTACATCACCATAAGTAAATTCTAACCGAGTCCGAATACGCCCATCAGATGATGCCACCATCAATGCTGGCTCAAAGCGATCTTCAGTTGCGTACAATACCATGTCTCCATTCGGAGAAAAACTAGGAGATTCATCAAATTTGGCATTTGTCAGCATTGTAACCCTATTTGTCTCTTCATCCATCACTGCTATTTGCCCACCTTCATGCACCATAGTGAGTCGAGTACCCGTCGGATCATACGATGCGTTGGCATTTTCATCACCTTCAAAGGTCACGCGAGTAGTATCTCCACCGCTTAACGATGCAAGATAGATTTGCGCTTTACCAGTACGGTTTGAGGTAAATAATAGACCACGACCATCTGGCGTCCACGCAGGTTCTGTGTCTATTCCATAATGAGTGCTTATTCGAGTGTGTTGCTTGCTATTAATATCATAGACATACACATCTGGACTGCCATGTCGTGATGTTGAATACGCCAAACGGCTTCCATCAGGAGACCAAGCAGGTGCAGTATTAATACCTGAGAACTGAGCAATAATCTCTGTTTGGCCGGTATTCAATTGCATTATCTGTACTATTGAACCACCCTCGCCAAACGATACGAACGCTAGACGCGAGCCATCTCGTGACCAACTTGGAGATAATAACGGACCCCAAGAACCATAAACTTCTTGTGCACCATAACCATCCCAATCACTCACCATTAATTGATAACGATAACGCTGAAATTCGATTTCACTGCGTTTGATGTACGCAATGCGCGAATTAAATGCACCCGAGCGGCCAGTAAAGGCGTTATAAACATGGTCGCTGATAATGTGCCCAGCTTTACGTAAATCCTCTCTACGTAAATTTGGAATACGTTGCCCCGCACCAATTTGTTGTTCACGAGCAACATCGTAGATATGAAATCTAACCTCATATAAGTCACTTTCTAATTTCCAAATTTCACCAATCACCAATGCCTCTGCATCAACAAAACGCCAGTCCTTAAAGCGGACTTCATCATTGGTGGCTGGAAAACTTATATAATTGGTCTTACTAATAGGCTCAAATTTTCCTGATGCGCGTAGATCGGCTCTGACCACTTCATCAATTTGATGCTCTAGCGGCTCAATGCTTTTGAACGGCACGATGGCAATGGGGATGCCGCGAACCTGCCCACCACCTATTTCGCCAACCAGTTTTTGAGATTGTGCCTGGTTAGCAAGCATCAAGCTTGCTAACATTATTAATTTTAATCCTGCTTTCAGTGTTTTATTCATATCTGCTTAATCCAATACTTTTACTATAAAATCAAAGTCCCAAAACTGCTGATTCACCTGAGACTCAGTCACTGAATCAGGTATTGGTAATGGGCTCGCTTTAAAGACAGCCGTTTCTACTGAACGGTCATATTGTACACTTCCACTTGATTCTATCGTACGCACTGATTGTACTTCACCAGATGGAGATACCTTAATATTTACTATAGTTTTACGCCAACTTTCTATTCCTGGGTCTAGAGTACGTACTGCCTTGATACGTTGGCCTATCATGGCCAAATGTTTTTGAACCAAGGTGGTAGTTCGCTCTTTCGATATCTGGTCTGCCAAAAAAGATTCTTCGGCAGCAAGTTGCTCCTGCAGTTGTTTTTTCAACTCAGCATCTTGTTGTTCTTTTAGCTGGTTGGCTAATTCTTCTTTACGTTGTTGTTCTTCAGCCAATTTATTTTTACGCTCAGCTTCTGCGGCTTCTTCTTTCTTGCGCTCTGCCAGTTCTTTTTCTCGCTGCTCATCTTCTTCTTTGCGTTTTAGAGCTAGCGCTTCACGTTCTTTTTGCAGTTCTGCCGTCTTTTCTTTTTCTTGCTCTTGTTCCTTTTTAAGATCTTCAATACGATCTTTTTCTTGTTGCGCCTGAGCTTGCAAATCTTTTAACCGTTGCTGCTCGAGTTCCCTTTGCTGTTCTTTTTCATTGTCTTGTTGTTTGATTAAATCTTGATGTTTCTCTAACTCTGCTTGATCAACGGTTGTAGCTCTAACAATATCCACTTTATCGGCATCGGCTGCCTCAATAACTTCTCTGCTGTCTTTAGTGAAATTCACAAAGAGTGCACCAATGATGATGACATGCACCAATGCTGCCGCTGTATAAGCAATAGTTTTATTACTACGTCTATTTCGTTTACCGTGTGCGCTCATGGTTTAATCAATCTGTATCGGTTCAGTTACTAAGCTAACTGTTGGCACGCCAGCATTTTTCAAAATCACCATTGCTTGCAGTACATCATCATACATTGATTGCTTATCGCCTCTGACCAAAAAATCAGTGTTAGGTTTCAATCCATATAACGCCGCCGCCGCTACCTGTACCTCTTCTCGAGTTTTCTCAAGATCGTCAATATACAGTTGGCCTTGTGCATCCACCGTCAAAATAAACGGTTCGGGTGAGTCTTCATTGAGTGGAATCGGGTTTGCGCTGGTCTGTGGTAAATCAATTTTGACTCCCTCGGTAAGCAAAGGCGCAGTCACCATAAAAATAATCAGCAACACCAGCATCACATCAATGTAAGGCACAACATTGATCTCAGCAATTGGTTTATTTCGCTTGGTGTTACGGTAGCTCATTTCAGGCAGTATTAGTCAGAATATTGGTATTGATATGGGGTCTATATTAGCTGGAAGTCTGAGTGACCAGTTGTCGGTTTACTAAACTAACAAACTCTTCCATAAAAATTTCATAACGGCCAATCAGCTTATCGACTTGGGTTGAGTAACGATTGTAAGCTATTACTGCCGGAATCGCAGCAAACAAACCCATCGCAGTTGCAATTAATGCTTCAGCAATACCTGGCGCAACACTCGAAACAGTCGCTTGTTGTGTTGATAAGCCCAGCGCACGAAATGAATTCATAATTCCCCAAACCGTACCGAAGAGTCCAACGTAAGGGCTTGTCGATCCAACAGTGGCTAAAAAGGGTATCTGCGATTCAAGGTGTTCAATTTCACGACTTAACTCAACTCGCATGGCGCGTTGAACCGCATCAAGCAAGTCATTATTATTGGCATAACCACGTTCTGCAAGACGCCCATACTCCCGATAACCGGCAACAAATATTTCTGACATGCCAGAGGAATTTTTAGTTTGCGCACCCCATTTATTATAGAGGGTTTGCATACTGCCACCTGACCAGAACTCATGTTCAAAATCTTTGGTCAACCGGTTTTCACGACGCAGTGCAAAAAACTTGGAAAAAATCACTGACCATGAAAATAACGAGGCCAATAGCAGCAGCAGCATGACTAACTGAACTGTTAAGCTTGCTTCGGAAATTAAGTGGATGATAGACATGTTGTCATGCGCAGCAGCACTTCCAACACTGTTTGTGACAGCGTTAGCTATATCGAGTGCCTCAGCGGCAATATTATCTTCACCCATGTCAAACCTATTCGTTAATGATTTTGATACTGTTGCGACTATTTACTGCTTGCAGTCAGCTTGGTTAGTAGCGCCTCAGGCATAGTCGTTAATTTAAACGATGTTTTGTCTAATGTCGCTAACTTTATCTTCGCTGAGCATAATAGTTGCTCTTGATTGTAGATATTTTGCTGTAACAGAAGTTTAACCTTACCTATGTGCAATATTTCACAGCTAACCGTTAGGTAATCTAATAATCGGCCTGGTGCGACAAAATCTAATTCTGCCTTACGAACGGCAAATACGATGCCTTGCTCGTTTTGCAATTCGGCAACACTAAAACCCAAACTAGCCAACCATTCAGAACGACAACGTTCCATATATTTTAGATAATTTGCGTGATAGACAACGCCGCCAGCATCGGTATCTTCATAGTAAACACGTTCAGTTTTTTCGAACATTTTAGTCAAATAATTTATTTTGCGCTGTGCTGCTATTACTCTGATCGGTCAAACCAAAATGCGCCCAGGCGCGTTTTGTGACAACTCGCCCTCTAGGAGTACGCATCATAAAGCCTTGTTGAATCAAATATGGTTCAATCACATCCTCAATAGTGCCGCGCTCTTCACCAATGGCTGCGGCAAGACTGTCAATACCAACAGGCCCGCCATCGAATTTTTGCATGATCGCTTTTAGTAACTGGCGATCCATATTATCTAATCCATTCGGGTCGACTTCCATCATATCGAGCGCCAAAATCGCCATTTCTTCGGTTAAACGGCCTTGACCTTTAACCTCAGCATAATCACGCACGCGCCGTAACAAACGATTGGCAATGCGAGGCGTACCACGTGAACGATCAGCAATCGTTTTCACACCAGCAGACTCAGTTGGCACCGACAATATATCGGATGATCGCTGCACAATGGTTGCCAAGTCCTCTTGATTGTAATACTCCAAACGCTGCACAATACCAAACCGGTCCCGCAATGGTGAAGTTAGTAAACCAGCTCGCGTTGTCGCGCCAATCAAGGTAAAGGGCGGCAGCGATAATTTAACGGTACGGGCGGCTGGCCCTTCACCGATCATGATATCTAGCTCAAAATCTTCCATCGCAGGATAAAGAATTTCCTCTACGACAGGGCTTAGCCGATGAATTTCATCAATAAAGAGTACATCGTACGGTTCTAAATTGGTCAGTACCGCTGCTAGGTCGCCCGCTCGCTCTAGAACAGGTCCAGAGGTCTGACGCATTTTGACATTGAGCTCTCGGGCAATAATATTAGACAGTGTTGTCTTACCTAGGCCTGGCGGTCCAAACAATAAAACATGATCGAGTGATTCTTTACGGCTAGTCGCCGCTTGAATAAAAATAGTTAGCTGTTCTTTTAGTTTCGGTTGACCAACGAAATCATCCAAGTACTCGGGCCGTAAGCTTCGATCAATAACATCATCATCACCTAATCGTGCTTGCGGATTAATCACACCTTCTAAATCAAGATCTGCAAAATCATCGTCCATCACAATACCCTGCCAGATAAAATTTTGAGTGATTCACGTATTAAATCTTCACTGCTTAAATCAACTGATAAGCTTCGAATAACTCGAGCTGCATCATTATTTTTATAACCAAGCGATTCGAGTGCCGCTACCGCATCTTCACGGTCAGTGTTACTGCTTGAGGTAGCGCTAGTGACCTCAATCGCATCGCCAAATGTTTTTTCTAATCGATCTTTTAATTCGACAATCAATCGTTGCGCAGTTTTTTTACCAATACCCGGCACTTTACAAAGCAGGTTAAAATCATCGTCAGACATACATTGCATTAACTCTTGCAGAGACAGTGTCGACAGAACGGCTAAGGCAACTTTAGGGCCCACACCATTAACTTTAATCAGACTACGAAAGACGTCGCGTTGTTGCTGACTGGCAAATGCATAAAGTAACTGCGCATCTTCACGTACCACCATATGCACATGCAAGGTAGCTTCTTGACCCACGGCTGGTAATTCATAAAAAGCAGAAAGTGGTGCTTCAAGTTCATAGCCAACACCGTTCACATTTAATAAAATGGTCGGCGCTTGTTTGTCGAGCAAAACACCTTTTAGCCATGCAATCATTAGGCCGTGCCTCGTCGTTTAATACGAGCACCTGATGACCCAGCTTTATCAATCGCCGCTTGCATTTGTTGGTGATGCGCGTGACAGACAGCCGCCGCTAATGCATCGGACGCATCTTCTGGTGGCGCAACTCTTAAGTTAAGTAATACTCGCATCATATGTTGGACTTGTGTTTTATCGGCACGGCCTCGACCCACCACTGTTTTTTTTATTTCAGTCGCGCTGTATTCAGTAACCCCAATATCATTATTAACCGCCGCTAAAATCGCTGCACCACGAGCATGACCAAGCACTAATGCTGACTGAGGGTTTTTAGCCACAAACACTTTTTCGACAACGACAATATCAGGCCGGGTTTGTGCAATGATAGTCTGCAGACGAGCGTAAATTTCTTGTAAGCGTTTACTTAAATCACCCTTTGGTAATTTAATTGATTCAGAATAGATGTGGGTTAAATCAGAGCCGTTGGCACTAATGACACCGGCGCCGGTTATTTGCGAACCCGGATCTATGCCTAAAATTACTGTGCTCTTTTTGGATGAATGATTTTGCAGTGAGTTCGGCACTTGTATGTCTGGACTTTAATTAAGTAAATATTGACTCAGGAAAGTCTGCATTGGTGTAAACCTCTTGCACGTCGTCTAGGTCTTCCAAAGCATCAACTAATTTCATCACTTTCTCAGCATCGGATTCACTTAATTCAATTTCATTTTCTGCTCGATACAACACTTCAGAGGATTCAGTTGCCATGTCGGCTTTATCCAACGCAATGATGACATCGTGGTAGGCCGTTGCCGGGCAAGTGATTTCAACAGTACCGTCATCATGCGTGACGATATCTTCGGCGCCAGGGTCAAGAACTATTTCCATCACGGCTTCTTCGTCAGTGCCTTCAGGCATCAAAACAATACCCACTTTTTCAAACATATAGGCAACCGAACCGTCAGTGCCCAAATTACCATTGTATTTACTAAACGCGTGCCGAACTTCCGCTACCGTGCGATTTTTATTGTCAGTGCTGCATTCAACCAGTACAGCGATACCTGACGGGGCATAACCTTCGTAACGAATTTCGTCGTAGCTAACGCCTTCTAAGTCACCGGTTCCGCGTTTGACGGCTCGCTCAACCGTATCTCGGGTCATGTTCACGCCCAGTGCTTTATCAACGGCTATTCTAAGTGCCGCATTGGAATCAACATCACCGCCGCCTTCGCGCGCCGCAACCGTTATTTCACGAATGTGCTTAGTGAATACTTTACCGCGTTTAGCGTCTTGCGCTGCCTTGCGGTGCTTGATGTTTGCCCACTTACTATGTCCAGCCATAAAAACTCAGAGTTAGTTGAAGTCAATTTGTGTAGAACTAAATTCTAACACTCCTTTAATTGATTAACACTAACTCTGTGGGGATTAAAGTTAACGCTGAAATGTGTAAACCACTCGCCTAAGCGTTGCAGAATAGAGTTCAAAGCGCATCTTACGAAAAGCTGCTTAAGGGCGAGTTGTTGGTCTTGTACAAACTCACGGTGCACCTTCAATATACTATGCTGCCGTAGAAATACATTTAACCTTGTCTCGCCTTCTATTGAATCTTGTACAGATAAGATAAACTGTTTAAATTGTAATGGCATTGACTATTTACCGATATTAGCAGCTGCGCATTAGCCCTGCTCAGTCCACTTCACGTCGTCCCGCCGTTGCGCTTGACTGATCTGTGCAATGCTACGCTACTGGCCTTGGGACAAAACAAGCCGGAAGCCAACGTTGCTGTCACGACCATCTGGCAAAGAGCTAGTGCGAAGCGCCGAACGCGTAGCACTAGCTTCGTTGTTCCAGCCGCCGCCGCGTCTCAAGCGGGTACCGCCACTGGCAGGGCCACTAGGGTCGGTGGCGTTGCCTAAATAAGCCGCGTACCAATCCCAATTCCATTCATACACATTGCCGTGCATATCGTACAAACCCCATACGTTCGGCTGTTTTTTTTCGACTGGCTTGGTGCCTGTGGTATAACCCATACCGGTAATGTTATGAGCATATTATTAGTTGCTGGTGATAAAAAATTCAAATCACTATCATCAGCAACTTTATGACCGAAAATGTACCGACAGAATCATAGTAACAAATGGTCTAAATTAACTTTAAAGTGTTTTTTCTACTGGTTTTCTGCAATCTTTGGTTCTGGGTTAGCATCAATTTTGACTAATTTTGACTAATTTTGACCAATTTCATCCAAGTGCCGGGCTCAGGTTCTCCATTTGGAAAATATCCATTCATCAAGCGTAACGTCTGCTCAGTTAATGGGCCTAAAGCCTGATCCCTTGACAAACTGGCGAAGGTCTCGCCAGGCTCGAGTCTTTTATAATCAATACGAGTCACTTGAGCAGAAGGATAATCACCATTTGAGGCTCGTCGAAAAGTAGCAATAATATCTTGAAAAAGTTGATCCTGCTCTTCCGTCAATTGGTTGTTTTTAGTTATTCCTTGAAAATAATAAGTATTACGCCCAACTGTGACCGCAGCAACACGTTGCTGTTGATAACGCGCAGTTGTTCCCAAGTCCTTCGCTGGGTCTTTTTTTATCTGTTGAACCTGCTCAAGGTCTTGCGGATATTTTTCATTGAGAACCAGTTCACTGCCTTTCGCTTTATCGACCGTTTTTTCAACGGTAACTTTAAGCTGAACTGTTTCAGCGGAATCTTTCAGAAGAATTTTCGCGCCAGCAGTTGATTTACTCCAACCCTCTGGATAGAGCATTGTGACGCCGAGTGTCTTATTAGCAAAGCGTTCATAACCATTGACTTTATTACCAGTGGAGTTTTGCCCAACCACCATAGAGTCTAAGGCATTACGAATTTCCTCACGGCCGCGATAAGATTCGCCAGGCGGTAAGCTACCGGCTTTACTTACGACTTCTTGCAAACGTTTATCACTTCTTGGGTGCGATGCAAATACACCATGATAAGTAGCATCGCCGCCGCCTTGAATACTTTGCAGGTCTCTATAACGTTCATGATCCTTCAACGTCCCTAGCACTCCTAGCATAGCCTCAGGGTCATAGTTGGCACTGTACATAAACTCGGCACCACGCTCATCAGCCTCAAGCTCCATTTCTCGACCAAATCCTGACAACCTAACTGATGCAGTCGTTTGAATAACATCGGCTATGCGGCTATTACCGACCACAAATGCTCCCGTATACGCAGCAATATTGCTCCAAATTTGGCCCGACTTTCTACGAGCCAAATGTCGCTCAGTATTATGCGCTATCTCATGCGCTAAAACCCCAGCGAGTTCTGCTTCAGAGTTTAAAAAACCCAACAAGCCTCGATTGAGATAAATATAACCATAGCCTGGCGTAAATGCGTTAATGCCTGGATCGTCGAGCACAAAAAACTGGTATTCGTGATCAGTAATATTACTGTCTTTGACTATTTTTTCACCAACTTGATTAACAAAATCAACAACCTTAGGATCTGTATATAAAGGCGTCTCAGAAATGATCTGCTGGTGGATTGTTTCGCCTTTACTCTGGGCAAAGACTAATTGTGCCGGTATTACTAGAATAAGTAAGCTAGTAAATAATATCAGGCTATTTTTTTTGTGTAGCTCAGTCATCATAAATTATTTTTCCTCCACCTGATCGCTTTCAAAAAATTTAACTAATTGATTGCCCATACCCTGGCATGCATCACTTTCAACTCTCGCAAGCAGTGGAACTGGTATGACAAAGGCCGGCATATATGAGGTGCCTACTGCATCAGTACTAACACGTGCAATTTCTTTAAGTGTGTCAATGTCCCACACTTCTGTTTCATATTCACTGGTATCTTCCCAAGTACCAAAGCCGAAGCAGCCTCCACCACCCGGTGAAATTGAACACGCCATGCTACCCGCTGAGTTAGTGCGCTCAGTAGAGCCTTCTACCCAAACAAAAAAACGAATATTTAACTCATCAATACGTTCTGCGACCAGCGGCTGGTCCAATGTTTGTTTGAGCTTGTTTGGGTGCAATGGCGCAGTTCGAGATTCGAACCAAGGATAGAATTGATCTACAAATTCGTCTTCCGAATATACGATTAAATTATTGGTACCATTACGCAGGCGTCTGCTTAAACAACGTATCACACTCGGTTCAGTCTCAAATTCGGCCGAGTGATGTCGCCCAAGCACCACGATTGCATCGCCAGACACCAAGCCAATATTATCTTCAAGCTGAATATGATCGACATTAATTGTCGTGCACGCATTCAGCACTAATAACAAAGTAATACCAACAATTTTCTTAATCGAATTATTCATATTATTTATTCTACTAAATCTTCCTCTATTATTTGTGAGTCTGTTTGCATGACGAAATCCTCGACT
>JALZWI010000060.1 GCA_023299895.1 Arenicella sp.
TGGTAGTAAATCATATCGCCGCCATGTTTGTCGCTACGAGCACGCCAGAAATGGTTAAAACCAATTTCGTACAACACTGCAGCTGATGCATAACTTGCTATATGACCTCCAAACTCTGTGTTGATTTTGTTGGCACGTAACACCATTGCCGCGGCATTCCAGCGTACCATTGAGCGAATTTTAAACTCAATTTGACGATCACCAATGAGTGCTTGTTGTTTATCTTTACTGATTGTATTGATATAAGGGGTGTTTAAACCATAAGGCAGCTGGGCGCCTGCCTCTCTTGCAGCATTGGTTAGTTCTTTTAATAAGAAACGCGCTCGGTCAGAACCGTCAGTTTCGATCACACTTTGTAACGCTTCGATCCATTCCTGAGTTTCTTGGGCGTCTATGTCGTTAGCGCTAGCTGTAATTTGTTTGCTCATAGTGATTACTCAATAATGATATATAAAGAATGATGTCTAATTTAATTGTATAAGGACGTAAATAGCTTATATTTTTTTCGTGAATAGTATATATAAATTATAGTGATGCTTCCAGTTTTTGCTCGTTCTCAGCGTAATGTTTATCGATTATTTTGAAAGTAAGTCTGCAATGTAGCTAGTTATTAACACTTGCGGTTACCAAGCAGGTTAGGTTTACAATGCCGCGTGGTGTTGTGTTGCTCGTTAGGGTGTGAATCGGTATTTTTGAACCCAGAATAATCGGCCCAACAGGTATACCATTAGCCAATGAAGCGAGCGCATTATAGGTGATATCTGCTGAATCCAAGTTGGGCATGATTAATAGATTAGCGTCTTCCGTTAAATTGCTTTTGCCTAATTTAGCGCGTTTTGCAGAATTCAGAGCCTGACTTGCGCGCATTTCGCCATCGACAGCGAGATCGGGTGCAAGTTCATTTAAAATGCGTTTAGTTTTCGCCATTTTGAGCGATGATTGCGTCTCATGACTGCCGAAATTAGAGTGTGATAACAAGGCAACACTCGGCACCATGCCGAAGCGTTCAACTTCTTTAGCTGCCATAATGGTGATTTGCGCTAATTCTTCAGCACTGGGATTTTCATGTAGACAAGTATCCGCGATAAAGTAAGAGCCTCGATCAAGCAATAATAAATGCATTACAGCAAGGCTATTAAGCTCTGAGGATTGCATGGCACAAGATTCAATGACCATTGCTTGTTCATATAATTTTATGCCAGGGCCACTTATTACAGCATGCGCCATGCCATCGCCGACTAATTTTACAGCTTGCTTGATGCGCTCGCCAAAGTCGCCAGAATTGGCTGGAATCACATCGTAATCGGTTTTTTCTTTTATGCGTAAATTCAAAGATTCTATGGTGTCTCGTATTTTTTCAGTATCACCAATCAGTACGAGGCGGGCATAGTTTGAATCGACAACGTCTTGTATGGCACGTAATACTCGTTCATTTTCGCCGTCAGTGTAGACAACCTTATTTGTGGCGCTTTGAGCTTTTTCAAACAATGGGCGCATTACATTGCCGGTTCGATAAACCAGTGGTTCTAAACTTTTTCGATAAGCTTCAATACTGTCGAAAGGTCGAGCCGCGACACCGCTATCGATAGCCGCTTGAGCAACTGCAGGTGAAATAGTAGTAATCAACCTTGGATCGAATGGCTTGGGTAAAATGTACTCAGCGCCAAACTTCATTGTTTCATTTTTGTAGTAACTGGCAACTTCTTCATTGCTTTCAGACAGCGCTAAACCTGCCAAAGCAGTAACACAGGCAATTTCCATTTCGCTGGTGATTGTTGTTGCACCTACATCCAAAGCACCGCGAAACAAGAATGGAAAACACAACACATTGTTAACTTGATTGGGAAAGTCTGAGCGTCCGGTCGCCATGATTGCATCTGGCCGGTGTTGCTTAACTAGATCAGGGTGAACTTCAGGGTCAGGGTTAGCCATTGCTAAAATTAATGGGTTGTCAGCCATGCTTTTAAGCATTTCTGCATCAATTAAATTTGGTTGTGACACTCCTAGAAAAACATCGCAACCAACTAATGCATCTGCCAGTGTTCTTGCTGATGTTTGCGCTGCAAAACATTGTTTGGCAGGTGAGAGGTCTTCACGTTCAGAATGAATTATGCCACGACTGTCAGTCATCAATAAATTACCAACCTCAACCCCGAGTTTGATCAAAAGATTGGTACACGCCATCGCGGCTGCGCCTGCGCCTGAGACAACTATCTTAATCTTGTCGATGTCTTTGCCTACGACTTTAAGTCCATTCAGGACTGCGGCTGCTGAGACAATAGCGGTACCGTGTTGGTCATCATGAAATACCGGGATATTCATACGTTCGCGCAGTTTAGCTTCTATTTCAAAACATTCTGGCGCTTTAATATCTTCTAAATTGATGCCGCCGAAAGTGGGTTCAAGTCGCGCGACAGCCTCGACAAATTTATCGACATCAGTCTCATCTACTTCGATATCAAAGGCATCCACATCGGCAAAATTCTTAAATAAGATAGCCTTGCCTTCCATCACTGGTTTAGCGGCTAAAGCGCCAATATTGCCTAGACCAAGTACCGCAGTACCATTGGTGATCACTCCAACCAAATTGCTACGAGAGGTGTAATAAGCAGCCGTTAATGGATCTCTGGCGATTTCTTTACAAGGTTCTGCTACGCCTGGCGAATAAGCTAGTGCGAGATCATTTTGATTTGAAAGAGGCTTAGTAGCTTGAATCCGTATTTTTCCTGCCGTTGGTGAGCGGTGATAATGTAGGGCGGCGTCTTTTAATTTATCGGACATTCTATTAATTTAATCCTGTTTTTATTTATATTATTATTTTTTGATAAGCGTGAAAAAAAAGCCGATATTAGAAAATTATCGACCAATTTTAGATATTTTTTTCAGCCTCAATTTAGTTGCTTATTTTTAATTCAGCGGCATGCGCTTGCACATCGGCATGATATGAGGATCGAACCATTGGCCCAGAAGCCACATGCATAAAACCCAGTTCTTCACCAAATTCGCGCAATGCTTCAAATTCGTCCGGATGAACATAACGCTCAACTGGCAGATGATTCAAGCTGGGCTGTAAGTACTGACCAAGCGTGATCATGTTGCAATTGTGTTCGTGAAGGTCGATCAATACAGCTTTGACTTGATCAATAGTCTCACCAATGCCGAGCATTAAGCCAGACTTGGTCGGTACGGTTGGTTGAGCAGCTTTAAAATTTTTAATTAAATCTAAAGACCATTGATAGTCTGAACCAGGCCGAACGCGGCGATATAAGTCTGGAATGGTTTCAAGGTTGTGATTAAATACATCGGGAGGGCTAGATGACATTAATTCAATCGCAATGTCCATGCGCCCACGAAAGTCGGGCACAAGAATTTCAATTTTTGTATTAGGGTTAAGCGCACGAGTTTCGTTGATGCACTCAACAAAATGACCCGCGCCGCCATCACGTAAATCATCACGGTCAACCGAGGTAATGACAACATAGTTCAAACCCATTTGACGAATCGTCTCGGCCAAGTGCATTGGTTCTTCTTGGTCAAGCTCAAGAGGCCGGCCATGACCGACATCGCAAAAAGGGCATCTGCGAGTGCATATGTCGCCCATGATCATGAAAGTTGCAGTGCCACGATTGAAGCACTCAGATAAGTTCGGGCAAGACGCTTCTTCGCACACCGTGTGCAACTTATTTTTACGTAAGGTGTCTTTAAGTTCTTGAACCTTATTTCCTGGCTCTAAACGAATTCGAATCCAATCTGGTTTACGCAAAGGGTTAACCGTCTTCTCGATCTTAACCGGGATGCGAGCCATTTTTTCAGCGCCGCGTAGTTTTTCACCAGCAATGATTGGTTTAACTTGTGGGCGTTTCGATTTAATTGTGGTTTCAGGCATCTTCACCAAATTTCTATAATTTATGATTTGCAAGTTATTATAACTGAATGCACGGGCTCTCGGCAGCCCTACGAAGTAAATTCAACAAGTAAAATGCTACAATATAGCAATAACAAGGACCAATTAATGACTATGCCTATTAACCAGCAAAAAAAATTACGCGATGTGATGAATCATGCCGATGTTGAAGATATCGTGGCGCGTTTCTATGATGATATGTTGCAGGACTCGATTGTGGGATTTATTTTTACCGATGTGGCAAAAATTGATTTAGAAAGCCACTTACCAATCATTGCTAATTTCTGGTCAGACATACTTTTCAAGCAAAAACACTACCAAGGCAATGCACTCAGAAAGCATTTGGAGCTTAATCAATTAATTAATTTGATGCCAGGACACTTTACTCGATGGCTTTATTTATTTACTAAAGCTGTTGATCAAGAACACGCGGGGTCAAATGTTGAGTTGATGAAGACTAGAGCGGAGATGATTGCTAAAAGTATTAGCGCGGCGATCAGTGAGCGTAAAAAAGGAGATATGGAATTGGTTTTACCCAGATAAATCAGTCTGGTGTTTTAGTTTATACAAATATATTGAGCATAAAAAAGGACGCACCCGAGGGCGCGTCCTTTTTTAACAACTTTTTGTGAGGCTAAAGCGGAATAACTTTATTCGCGCAAGGGCCTTTTTGGCCTTCACCAACTTCATATTCAACTTCTTGGCCGTCATTCAATGTTGCGTAACCGCCACCACTTTGAATTTCTGAATGGTGAACGAAAAGGTCTTTACCACCGTCTTCAGGTGTAATAAAACCAAAACCTTTATCTGCATTGAACCACTTAACTGTACCTTTACTCATTTTTATATACTCTACTTGTTGGTGAAAATAGTTTGAATTTATAGTCGAATCCACCAGTTCGCCTATAAAGTGAAAAAGAACATACCAGTTTATTCCCATAGATGCTCGTTTTATACGTCAAATTTAGTCCTAATTAATGAAATTATTGTGATTTAAGACTATTTGGAGCCAAAAAAGTCTATTAATGCCTAAATGGAGTTATAAAATTGCTTGGCAGTCCGACCGCTTCGACTGCCTCGATCAGCGGAAAATTGAATCGCTTTTTGGTGTAACTGTTCACGGTTATCGTCGTATTCACTGAAATAGCTATCCACGATTTCAAGGTATTGTGCTTTAGATATTGGGTAAAAGGATAACCAAAGTCCAAAGCGATCCGATAGAGCTATTTTTTCTTCAAGCGCATCTGATAAATGCAGCTCGCCATCAATGACATTGGAATCGAGGTTTTCTTTCATTGTTTGTGGCACTAAGTGTCGTCGATTACTGGTAGCGTAGAGCAGGACGTTGGTCGGTGCTGCTTCGATAGATCCTTCGAGTACGGTTTTTAAGTTGCTGTAGGAGTGATCGTCAGCGGCAAAGGCAAAATCATCGCAGTAAATTATAAAATAATAGGGTAGGTCACGGATTTGATCAACGATGTCATGCAGGCAACTTAAATCATCTTTGAATACTTCGATTAATCGTAGGCGTTGTTCTTTGAATTGATTGAACACTGCTTTGACTAAGGATGATTTGCCAGTACCGCGGGAACCCCACATCAAGGCATTGTTACAGAGCTGGCCTTCGACGAAGCGTGTGGTGTTATTTAGCAGAGCTTATTTTTGTCGATCAATACCTATTAAAGTATCGAGATCGATAGAGTCAATATTGCGAATTGCACGTAAGGCTTGTTGATTGGGACGCCAAACTGCGGCCGGCGTGTCTTTCCAGTCGATTATTTGATAACTAACTTCTGGCATTAAGCTTGTTTTCGCAAAAACACAGGATTTAACTCATCAGACAATTCGGCGCTATAATGATAGCCATCAACATCAAATTGCGTTAGTTTTTTTAGTGACTTAACTTTGTTCTTAAGCACCCAAGCAGACATACTGCCGCGGGCTTTTTTGGCAAAGAAACTAATCAATTTATATTGGCCGTTTTTCCAATCTTTAAAGACAGGAGTTACAATGTCTTTATTAATTGATTTGGCTTGCACAGATTTAAAGTATTCATTTGAAGCTAGGTTTAAAAGGTATTTAGAATCAGTTATTTGTAATTGTTTATTAATGTTTTTTGTTATTTTTGAGTCCCAGAATTGATACAGGTTTTCACCTTCAGGGTTCGCTAATTTAATACCCATTTCAAGTCGATAAGGCTGCATTAAATCGAGTGGCCGTAAGACACCATATAAGCCTGACAAAATACGTAAATGTTCCTGCGTATATTCGAGTTGCTTTTCAGTAAAAGTATCGGCCTCTAAACCAGTATAAACATCACCTTTAAACGCTAGAACAGCCTGTTTCGCATTACTCAGAGTAAATGGGCGTGACCAATTGTGATAACGCTCAACATTTAGCTCCGCTAATTTGGGGCTAATTTTCATTAACTTCTCAATATCAGCGGGTGATTTAGTACTTAAAATATCGATTAACGATTCACTCTGCTTGAGCATGGACGCTTGGCTATAGGTTTTGGTGCTTGGAGCACTCTCAAAGTCCAATGTTTTAGCAGGGGATATTACGATCAGCATAGATTAATTAGAATAAGGTTTAAATGTTCTGATTGCCGATTGTAATATAAAAACTTGGTCTAAGTGACAGTTAACAGTTTTTATCATTATAAATGTTTGTGTTGTAGTTTACAGATAGTTTGTTATAATTATAGTGTGTTCTTGGGGGGCATGTTTTAGTTGTGCAATAATTTTTGAAGATGTTTTTAAGTGTCATTTAATTATTTGCAATATCTAATATCCTCCATTTATTAAATTGGAAATTAATAACACGGTTGTTATAAAAAATTATTTCCGATGTGACTAAATTTATTGATGGTGACCTCGCAGTTGTTGTGAGTGTTCAAAAGAGTGGATTGATATGATGCAGAATAGGATGTTTACGGTTTTTAAAATTCGACCATGGTTATGTCTTTGTGCACTGATGATTTGTTTTTCATCGCTTCCCCTTGCAGCAGCACCTTTGCTTATTTCAATAACCAATGCCCCAGCCACAGTTACTGCCACGGCGGTTGGTGATACTCAGTTTTGGCCTAACGCGGGTACCACCGGTGGTACGCCAATTAGTTTACGAGCAACTGTTACTAGTCTATCAGCCGGAGATACAGTCAGTCTTTTCACCAGTGGTGATAACCCAGTTGTGCGTGCTAACACTGGCACCTTAGCTGCCACCGTCTTATGGGAAGTGTTTGATGCCGCCACAGGCTTGCCAATTGTCGGTGACCCGGATTTTTTAATCACTGATATTGACGGTAATAATGGTAACCCCGTTGAGAGTGTGTCAGCCGCTTGCGCGGGCTTAACTTCTTACACTATCAATGGCGAGTTTTGTACCGATGGCACCAATGCAAACTCAAGTACTACTGATATGTGTGAAACCAATATCAGAGTCAGCGAGTCAGGTGGCGCTATTTTAGCAGAGGGGACGCAAGCTCAGAATGGCGGTCAGCAAGAAGGTTATATGCAATACAGCTGGACAAACGTATCGGACTGGACAGTTAACTACTTTGCAACAACTGGAGGTCGTTGGTATGTGCATGATGCGGATGGCGACGTGCCTTTTGATGGTACTGAAATTGCGGTCAACTTAGTGGATATGGCGACTATAAAAGGTGTCACCTCGGGCAGTCTTACCTCACCAGCGCAAGGTGAATTTATTACGTTCCAAATTGATATGTCTAACTTAGGTCCTGAAATTGCCACTAATGCCAATTTAACCGATCTGCTGCCAGCGGGCCTAGCCTATGTTTCTAGCACTACAACAAGTGGTACTTACGACGACACAACCGGAGTTTGGTCAGGCGTTACAGTTGCCGTAAACGGCATTCAAACGTTAACTATCACAGCGCAAGTTACTGCAACAGCCGGAACTTCAATTACGAATATTTCAACCACCGCGCTGGCAAATGAGAGTATTTGTTCATCACGTGATCTTTTGGAGTATACGTTCGTTGTCGCGGAAACGCCTGCGCCTGAACTTGAAATTGTAAAGACTGTTGATCCAGTGACTAGTTTTTCACAAGCCGGAGATACGATTACTTATAGTTATTTAGTCAGCAATGTAGGCAACGTCAATATCGATAATGTTGTACCTACCGATACAGGTCCAACGTTTAATACCTTAGCAGCGACAGGCATATTTACAGGATTTACACCCGCTAGTGCAACAATTACACCAGGCAATAGCCAAACATATACCGCAACCTATGTATTAACTCAAGTTGATGTCGACAATGTGGCAGCTGCGGCTGATCCGTTAACAGCAATTGATAACACGGCTTCGGCGACGGGCACACCTCCGGCTGGTAGTGTATTACCAGTTGTGCCTGACAGCATGGTTGAAACTGGTTTTGACCCCATGCCCAGCCTAAGCGTCGCCAAGAGTGTTAGCACAGCAACGCCTTTCGATAAAGCGGGTGATACCATCACCTACGATTATATTGTTGAAAACACCGGCAACATTACGATTGATGATGTTGTGCCAACCGACATTGGACCAACCTTTAATGGGGCGCCAGGCACAGGAGCTTTCACTGGTTTCATACCTGCGTCAGTTGATTTAGCACCCAGCGACGCAGCGCAAACCTTTACCGCTACTTACGTCTTAACTCAAGCGGATGTGGATAATATGGCTGCGGCGTCTGATCCGCTAACCGCGATTGATAATATCGCGAGTGCCACGGGTGACCCCGTCGGTGCAACCGCATTGCCGATAGTGCCAGACAGCATGGCCGAAACAGGTTTTGCAGCCGCACCAAGCTTAACCGTTCTAAAAACAGTTAGTACCGCGACGACCTTTGATAAAGCGGGTGATACGATCACTTACCAATATGTGATTGAAAATACCGGTAATGTGACTCTTAACAGTGTTAGTCCAACCGATAGCGGCCCGACCTTCAATGCGTTAGCTGCTGCCAATAGTTTGAGTGCTTTTTTGCCATTGTCGGCTAATATTATGCCTGGTGACCCTCCGGTAACCTTTACCGCTACGTATATCTTAGATCAAGCGGATATTGATAATATGTCATTGGCAGATCCTGCCACGGCAATTGATAATACCGCATCAGCAACGGCGACGCCGGTTGGTGGAATTTTGGCGCCTGTGCTTGATAGCTCTGCTGAAACTGGCTTCGCCTTAGTGCCGCTTTTGGAAATAATGAAAACAGCAGGAACGCCCACAATCGGCCTTGGTAGCAACACTGCTGCAACCGATGGTGGTGATACCATCGCCTACAGTTTTGACGTCACTAACGCTGGTGATGTAACCATAGACTCATTAGTGATTAACGATACGGGGCCAACGTTTAATGGCGTTACTGGAACAGGCAGTTTATCGGCCATTACTTGTGGGGTAACAGCGCTAGCGCCACTGCAATCGACTGCCTGTAATACAACGTATACTTTGTCACAGGTGGATGTTGATAATGCGATTATTGGCGGTGTTGATGCCGTTGAAAACAGCGCAACCGTTACAGGCGATACGCCAAATGATACGCCTTATACCTCTCCAGCGGCTGATGCAGTACAAACTATCGCACTTGATGCTTCGATTGAAGTAACTAAATCCGCCAGTGCACCGACTATTGTTAATGGGCCTGATGCCACTATCGTTGACCCTGGCGATACCATTGCCTATCAAATTAATATTGAGAATACCGGCAATACCACGTTATCGAATGTGTTGGTGAGTGATTCTATTACGGCGGTAACCTGCCCAGCAACAACCGTGCTAGGAAATGCTTTCGTCAATGACGGTAGTGGCACACTTGCGGTTGCTGACAGTATTGTTTGTACTGCAATGTACACATTATTACAGACAAACCTGGATGATGGTGGCGTGCAAAATACCGCAAGCGTGACAAGCACTGACCCTACCGGAGCTGTGGTTGATGATACTGATACCGTTGATTCTGGGTTTACCCAAAAAGCTTCACTGTCTTTGATTAAGTCAGCATCGGCATTGCCAGACCCGGCTAGTACCGGAGATGTTATAACGTATTCATTTGAAGTAACCAACACCGGTAATGTGACATTAACGGGCGCACAAGTGAGTGACCCAATCTGTCAAACTCCGGCTTCGCCACTCACGTTTACTAGCGGTTATGTCAGTGGTGACGCTGGTGTAGTAGGGGCGTTCGAAGCAGGTGAAGTCTGGATATATGAGTGTAGTTATGCACTCACTCTAACGGATGTAAATGCAGGTGAAGTTGCGAATACCGCCGAAGCAACTGGGACACCTCCAGTCGGATCAGGCTTAGCTGACCCAACGAGTACCGCAAGCAACTTAGTGGATGCGGGTCAAAATGCT
>JALZWI010000061.1 GCA_023299895.1 Arenicella sp.
AAAAAAAAAAATCCACCAACGGCAATGTCATCAACACAGAACCCCGCGATATGTACCTCTCCCGCGTGGCCGCAATGCAAGCAGGCGTGCCGATCGTGCCAATTGTGATACATAATTCGATTGATGTGGCACCGAGCACCGAGTTCATCATACGGCCAGCTACGGTTAAGGTGACTGTATTGCCACCAGTCGATACATCTGATTGGCGGCCACGAACCATGGCCAAGCATGTCGAGGAAGTTAGGGATATGTTTTTGATCGAGCTTGATCAGATGAAATATCAAACACTTTCGCCAAAACGTCGAACACGTAAAAAAACAAACATCAAAGTTTCTGCTAAGGCCCTGAATGAAAGTGAAAAGTCTAGCCAAGCGAAGAGCATTATGAGACCTGTTTCTACGGCTAGAAAAGCTAAAAGTAAAGCCAGTTCAATACAACAAAAAGGCAAGGCTTAAGTGCCAATCAATCCATGGCAAGAAGTATTATCTGATGCGAAAAATCAGTCAGCTAATTCAATGTTGTTTATCATCGATTCGGCTAACCAAGTTGAGGAACAGTTATTACGAAGTTGGTTAGATGAAACTCTAAAAAACACTGATTACACTGGCTCTGTTAATTACATAGTGGTTCAAATTGGTCATGACCTTGAAAATATTGACAGTGATAAATTAAGTGCCGCTTTATTGATAGAGGCTGATACGGTTCTTGTTCCTGTGCGAGTGGTATGGAAGAGTAAACTTGATAACCCAAACATTGCCGATGCTGATAAGCCAAGATGGCGTGATTTGATCAGAGGTAACTCTCGTAAGCCGAGTTACCGCAAAGCTGAAAAAATAATTGACTCTGATCCTTCTCGAGCGGTTTGTGTGATGGGTGTGCCTGCTTCGCTGGGTTGGTTAAAAGGGGAGTTTGAAGAGCGTCAAAAGAATGCAATCTTAGATAAAAATTTAGCCGAATTCGTTGCTAATCAAGCCAGTTTAGCACTTGAAATTGCAGAGCGTCGTCTTCGGGGTAGCCGTTATAAAGTTCCTCAACAAGTCGCACGGCGTATCCAAGTCAGTGACCGTTATAAGCGAGGCTTACAGACAGTTATTACCGAAACCGGTGAAACAGAAGATGCTCTACGACAACAAGCCTTGCCGATTTTTAAAGAGTTAGTCGCGATACCCCATAATTTTTGGCAAGATGTGATGGCGACATTTAATCGCTGGGTGATTAGACTGGGTTATGAAAATGAACTGGTGATAGATCAAAAGCGTTTGGTGCGATTTCGCAAAATTGTGCGCGAACACCCTAGCGCACTGTTGTGGACACACAAGACACACATGGATGGCTTGATCATGCAGTCGGTACTCTTTGAAAATGATTTTCCGACACCGCATACCATGGGTGGTATTAATATGGCTTTTGCTGGTGTTGGTTTTTTGGCTCGACGATCAGGAGCAATTTTTATTCGTCGCTCGTTTCAAGATAACCCATTGTATAAATTAGTGCTGCGTAACTATCTGTCTTATTTATTAGAGAAGCGTTTTCCTTTAACGTGGTCTTTTGAAGGTACGCGCTCTCGGGTTGGTAAGCTGATGCCACCTAAATATGGTATGTTGAAATATGTCATGGATGCGATGGTCGAATCGAATGCAGATAGCTTGCATGTGATTCCGGTGGCAATTAATTATGACATGATTAATGACGTTAAAGACTATGCTCATGAACAAGGCGGTGGTGTTAAACGTCCAGAAACACTGAGTTGGTTTATCAGTTATTTGCGTCGCTTACGCCAGCCACTTGGTCGTATCTATGTGGATTTTGGCGAGCCTGTTGTTATCGACAAAACTGAGCTTAATGACGACCCATTGCAGCTCACAAAGACCGCATTAAAAGTAGGTTTTGAAGCGAACCGAGTTACCCCGATCACATTAACGTCATTGATGTGTTTGTCTTTGTTAGGTTCGTCTCCGCGTGCACAAACGCTTGAAGAAATCAGTCAAAATTTACACCAGTTACAGACTTGGGCACGCAGTCGCAAGGTTCGATTTACCAGTGACTTCGACGATGCAAATCAAGACCATATGCAAGAAATTATTGATGCCATGGTTCGCAATGAGTTGATTGTTCGTTATGACGAAGGTCCTGAAACTGTTTACGCACTTGATGCTGATCAGCATGCGATTGCCAGCTATTATCGAAATACAATCGTCCATCATTTTGTCACTAAAGCAATTATTGAACTGGCGTTAGTTGGGGCAGCTCGACGTGAAACTGGTGCGCTTGATCGATTTTGGTATGAAGCTAACCGCCTTAGAGATTTATTTAAGTTTGAGTTTTTCTATGCACCGGCAGAAGATTTTCGAAAAGACGTGCAAACAGAACTCAGTCACTATGATACAGATTGGGAGAGTAAGCTTGAAAGAGAAAAGGGTTATGCACAAGGCTTATTAAAGAGCGCCACACCCTTAATTGCACATGCTACTTTACGACCATACATTGAAGCTTATCGTATTCTGATTGATGTATTTGCTGGGCTCCACGCAGACCAAACTCTAGATCAAAAAGCAGCACTTGCCTCTGCTTTTAAATACGCCAAGCAAGCGTACTTACAACGCAGAATAAGCAGCAAGGCATCGATTGGTGAACTGTTGTTTAAGAACGCTTATAAAGTAATTGAAGCGCAAAATTTATTAGAGCCAGGTGGAGATGATGTCAAACAATGTCGTAAAAAAGCCAGCAAACGTTTGCGCGCACTGACTCATCAGTTAGAGCATATTCGAATACTCGCACTGCCCGATGATTTTTGATCCTTCAGCTAAGCACTGTTGAGATTTTTTCGTGAGCCGATTTATTGATTTCAAGAAAAGGTTAGTATCGGTGCTGCATCAATATCTTATTGTATTTTGAAATAACAATTGTTAACTTGATTTTACGATTGTTGCCTTGCTCAACTATAATCAATCTTTGATAATTATCACATTCTGAAATAGTAAATTGGGTTTTCTATTTCGAGTTTTATTAATTTATCGGGTTGAATATCATGAATATAAAATCACTTAGTTCATTAACAATAATAGGTTTATTGTTGTCTGCTTGTTCCAATTACGTTGCCAATCCTGATTTTCCAAAACAAGGCCCAATGTTTGTTTTAAAAACAGAGCCTACGCCAGAACCGATTCTTGAACCAATCCCCGAGCCTGTAATGTCTGTGTCAGAGCAAAATAGCCAAGCAATAGACGCGTTGAATGCATTGGGTTTTGATACTCAAGAGTCGGTACAAGGTGTGGTCGTGTATTTGCCGCCGAGTATTTATTTTGATAGTAATGGGTCGGACATAAACCTTGATGCACGTACAAAAATAGCAGAGGTATCATCAGAAATAAATAAGGACTATTTAATCAGCAGAGAAATAGAAGTTTCTGGCCATACAGATACTGTGGGTGATGAGAAGTTAAATATGGCTACTTCTAAACTCAGAGCAGAGGCAGCCGCAGCTGAGTTGGTTTTTTCTAATGTTGCCTTAACTCGGATTAAGATGACCTGGTTTGGAGAAACAAGACCTCGAGTGGAAGAATATACGGCTGATGGGAAACCAATTCTTGAGAACCGTGCTCTTAATCGGCGGGTAGAATTTACAATCTTAAATCCAGGGCATTGATACGCGTTAATTTTAATGCTGTATTTTGAACGTTATATGGCTTGCTAATCGTTTCAGAATTTTACGTTCATCATATAATAAAACTTATTAATTAGTAGGGTGACATGTTGGCATCTTTAGATGAGGTTTTTCTTGAAACAGTTAACTCACAAAGGGGTGGAGTGTTCATTGACGAGCTTTGGGCAGATAGACAATCGTCCAATTATCGAAGAAAATTACGTCAGTGTACAAAAACGAAGTATTATTTGGAGATGGATGCTAATGACTTAACAGAAACCGAAGTGGTTTCTGCGATAGCCCAATTTAAATTAATTCTGGGTGATCAATCAGCTTATCGAAAGGCAACTGATTTTCTCGAGAGTAAAACTTCTGGTGTTATGGTCTTCCACCATAGTCATTTACTAGCCGCAAATGTTTTGCATTTAGTTTCAAGGCTAATGCGTTACACGCAGCGTCAAAATTTAGAATGGAAATTCGTTTTTTTTGGTGACGACAAAGCAATGAAGTCGTTGAAAATAGATCAGTTATTCATAGAAAAAACTTACCCTTCTAAAAAAATCAAAAGCGCCACAAAAAAACAAATATTGACGATTACTACAGGCCTTATCTGTCTCGCTATCTTAGCCTTAGTGTTTCTTGTAAAACCAGATTCGAAAGAGACTTCTGATAATATTAATTCGATTGACGCAGCAGCAATTATTGAATCTGATGATTTACAAGTAAACAAATACACAGAAGAAACAACTCCGAGTACTGAATCGCTTGAAATAATTCGTCAATCAAAATTGCGTGATCTCGAGTTTAACGGAATGTTGGCGGAACTTGATTCACAGGTTCCTGTTATTAATGAAAATGACAGGCTTCCCAGTACAACTGTTAACGAGTCAGTCAGTACAGCGCCTAAAATCTCACAAAGCAATATCGAGCACCCTTTACAATTATCGTCTGGCGCTGAAGACGCAATTCGAAATAATGATTTGGGAGTTGTTCAAAAGTTACTTTCCTCAAATGTGTTACGCTCGTCTAAAAATAATAATGGCCAAACACCATTAATTATCGCAACTAATAGCGGTAACCACCAAATAGTTGAATGGCTATTAAGTGAAGACTCGCTAGTTAATTCAACTGACCTTTATGGCCGTAGCGCTATTTTTTATGCATCAATTAACGGCGACGATGCTCTACTTGAGATTTTATTAGAAGCTGGCGCGCAGGTTGATATTGCCAGCAACCTTTCCAAGACGCCCTTGATGGCGGCTGTTCACAACGAACATTTTTCCATTGTTGAAACATTATTAAAGAACGATATTGATATTGACGCAGTTGACCATTCTGGCTGGTCCGCAATTTTTTATGCTGTTTGGAACTCAAACACCAGCATGGTGGAACTGTTGATTGATAATGGTGTTAATACGAACATAAAGGATAATAGCGGACTTAGCTTAATTGAAATTGCTGAAGCCAGAGGGAATGCTAGTATTGTAGATTTGCTTTAAATAAATTTAGAGTTAAATGTTTTTACGGGTTTTCTTTCGTATCTATCTCAGTAATAACATTTAAAATATCGATGTAAATTGTTTGGATGTTATTTTTTAAACGCAGCAGCCAGTTTCGAAGCCATGGCAGTATTGGTCATCGGTTTGGCGCTTTGTTGCTTTTGTTGAGATTTAGTAAGTGGTTTGTTTTTAGGTTTGCTTGGCTGACTTCGGTCTCGTTGATCTTGTTTTGTGTCTTGCAAGCGCATAGTTAAGGCAATACGTTTGCGAGGAATATCTACTTCCATTACTTTGACTTTAACAATTTGTCCGGCTTTGACGACTGAGTGCGGGTCGTCGATAAATTTATCGGCAAGACATGAGATATGCACCAAGCCATCTTGATGTACCCCAATATCAACGAATGCACCAAAGTTAGTTACATTGGTCACCGTGCCTTCTAGGATCATTTCTTCGGATAAGTCTTTAAGTGTTTCAACGCCGTCTTTTAAGTTGGCTGTTTTAAATTCAGGGCGTGGATCTCGCCCTGGCTTATCAAGTTCAGCAATAATGTCGGTGACGGTCGGTATGCCAAACTGATCAGTGATAAAGTCTTCAGGTTTCAACGTTTTTAAAAAGTTGCTATCACCGATAATCGAATTGATTTCACGGTCATGTTTCTGGGCAATTTTTTCGACAATTACATAGGCTTCAGGATGAACTCCAGAGGCATCTAAAAAATTGTCACTATCAGAAACAATGCGTAAAAAACCAGCGGCTTGTTCAAAAGTTTTATCGCCGAGTCGAGGTACATTTTTTAAGGCATCACGGTTTTTGAAACTACCATATTTGTTACGGTAATCGACGATGTTGCTGGCGATTGATTCGTTTAAGCCTGATACCCGTTTTAGTAAAGGCATCGATGCCATATTCAAATCAACTCCGACATCGTTTACGCAATCTTCTACCACGGTATCAAGTGACCGCACCAATTGGTACTGATTGACGTCGTGTTGGTACTGACCAACCCCGATTGCTTTGGGTTCAATCTTTACTAACTCAGCAAGTGGGTCTTGCAGTCGGCGGGCGATTGATACAGCGCCGCGAATGGTTACATCTAAATCTGGGAACTCCTTGGCAGCGAATTCAGATGCAGAGTAAATCGATGCACCAGCTTCACTAACAATAATTTTTGTGAGCTTTAATTCTGGGTGACGTTCTATCAGTTCGCCAGCCAACTTATCAGTTTCACGTGACGCGGTGCCATTGCCAATGGCAATTAACTCAGCGCCATGTTTTTTAGCTAGAATCGCTATTTCAGCAATGGCAGTATCCCATTGATTTTTTGGCGCATGGGGATAAATCGTACCTTGATCAAGGTACTGACCAGTGCCATCGACAACAGCTACCTTTACACCCGTTCGTAAACCCGGGT
Organism: Arenicella sp.; assembly: GCA_023299895.1. Next base: position 6,557 of record JALZWI010000061.1, read on the forward strand.
CTAAGCCAATCGTGGTTTTTGCGCCTGCTGGAGCAGCTAATAACAGATCGGTTAAGTTTTTGGCAAACACTCTAATGGCTTCTGCTTCTGCTTTTTCGCGTAACTTAAATATCAGATCACTACTGATGTGCATAAGCACTTTAATTTGCCATGTCCAATTGACCACCTGCATTAACCACTCATCTGCAGGTCGATCTTGATTGCTAATGTTCCAGTATTTGGCAATCATTTGTTCACAAGGGTGCGCTAGCGCACCAACAAAGCCACCTTCGGGTGCTTCTAAGTCTAAGGTGGACATCAATATGCCTTCATTTCGACCACGAAAAATAGCCAAAGCCCGATGCGAGGGTATCTTTTTATAAGGTTCTTGGTAGTCAAAATAGTCTTGAAATTTAGCACCTTCCTGTTCTTTATCTTTAGTCACTTTAACACTCACAACGGCTTTATCTTCAAGTACAGTACGAATGCTGGCCAATAATGTTGCGTCCTCAGCGAAGCGCTCCATCAAAATCGCACGTGCTCCGTCTAAAGCGGCTTTGATGTCAGCTACGGGTTTGTCTTGATCGTCGCTTAGATATTTCTCAGCTTCTGTTTCTGGCGTTAAGCTAGGGTTATCTAGCAAACTTATTGCCAGAGGCTCCAATCCTGCTTCTAAGGCTATCTGTGCTTTGGTGCGACGCTTAACCTTATATGGTAAATATAAATCTTCCAGTGTCGTTTTAGTCTCAGCTAAGTTGATGGACTTTGTTAAATCATCCGTTAGCTTGCCTTGTTCGTCAATGCTCTTGAGTATTGACGAACGGCGATCCTCTAACTCTCGTAAATATTTTAAACGTTCTTCAACTTTGCGCAATTGAGTGTCATCCAAGCCGCCTGTGACCTCTTTACGGTAACGTGAAATAAACGGCACAGTGGACCCTTCATCAAGTAGTTCAACAGCACTGATAATTTGTTTGGTTTGAACGGAAAGTTCATTGGCAATACGATTTTCAATCGACAACATTCAAGTTTTCTTCAGGGGGGTAGGGTATTAAAATTAGAGCTTGATTATCAGCTGATATGGTATCGAGTTTCAAGCAGAATCGACTCTGGTCGAGCTAGGTTCAAACAAAATATGACAACCGTTTCTCGAAGAAGCAGTTAACTATCGATCAGCCTAACTAATCATCTGATTAGCGCGTACAGCCCCATCTCGTTGATACACCCGATCACGATAGTCTATATAGTGTGATGACACATCAAACTCAAATCTCTCAGCCCAATTGATGGTTTGAGCGAGCATTACATCGGCAAAAGTGAATGTGTCATTAAGCACAAAGCCATCAACACTAGCCAAGTTATCGAGTGTATTAACCGCTTTGGCAAATTCAAATTCTGCAGTTGGGAATATTTCTTTAACTCGTTGTTCTTCTGGTAAAGCAAATCGATGTTTGCCGTTGGTCCAAAGGGGCTGTTCGAGTTCGGTCACTATGAAATTAGTGAGTTCGTCATACTGAGCTCTGCTTTTTGACTCTGTGGGAATAAACTCTTGAGCGGCAAGGCTCTCAATATAGTTAACGATAGCTAAGCTCTCAGTCAGAACAAAGCCATCATGTTCCAAAGTAGGCACTTTGCCTTGCGGGTTTTTACTTAGATAATCAGCAGATTTGGTGCTGTTTTGTGCCTCTTTATCAAAGGCGACTGCAATGTAGTCGAACTCCAGTTTAGTTTCGCATAGTGCCCATAGGCATCGAAATGATCGTGATGGGCCGAGGCCATAGAGTTTGAGTGACATTTTTTCGTATTATAAGAGTTGTTCAGATTTAAGAAAGTCTACCATTAAATCCCGAATGATTGGTTGTGTAATCGCAGTTGGGTGCAAACCATCACGTTGTATATAGCCAGACTTTAGGTAGAATTCTTCTTGATATAAATCAATAAAAGGTAATTCATGTTGACTCGCGATAGTTGGAAATATATTACGAAATTCGTCAACATAGCGAGGGCCGTAACTGGGGGGTATTGAGATGCCAAGTAAAACCGCTTGCGCTCCATGTTGTTTGATTATGTTGATCATAGAGTTTAGGTTGCTTGCTATTCTATCGGCGGGGTGACCTTGTAGTCCATCGTTAGCGCCAAGCTCAAGTAATACAACATCGGGCTTAAATTCTAGTAAGGATAGCTCGAGCCGTGCTAGGCCGCCAGAGGTTGTTTCGCCAGATATACTTGCATTGCTCACTTGAAAATACGGTTTATCATCCCATTCAGAAGAATAGTCATTGTTTAAATATTCTTCTAATAAGTTAACCCAGCCTTGTTCAACATCCATACCATAAGCTGCACTTAAACTATCACCAAAGACTAAAAAATGTTTGGCTTGAGCATTGGCAGCAAAAAGCGTAATAATAAATACGCTTGTGAGCAGCAGAGTAAATTTGTTAATACATTTTTTTGACACGAAGGATGTGACTCTCTAATGAGTATATTAATATACCTAATTCTAACAGTTCATCTGTATGATCAACATAAAGACACGTAACCTCACAAAATATTAATAAAAAATTGACTGAACTTATCTTAAGTGCCGATGCGGTAACCAAACGCGTTAAAACGGCAGAACATGAACTCACTATCCTCAATGATGTCTCGTTGGCAGTAGAAGCGGGGCAGAGCTTAGCTATTGTTGGCCCATCGGGAGCTGGTAAATCTACTTTGTTAGGTTTGCTTGCTGGCCTTGATTCTCCGACGACAGGTTCTATTTGGATTGGCGAGAATGACATTACTAAAATGGACGAAGAGGGTAGAGCATCGGTTCGAGCTGAAATGGTTGGCTTTGTGTTTCAAACCTTTCAACTACTCAGCAGTTTAACCGCGCTAGAGAATGTTTCTTTACCAATGGAGCTTGCTGGTGAAAAAAAGGCCCGTCAGAGAGCGATTGAATATTTAGACAAAGTTGGCCTGGCTGAGCGACTTGGGCATTACCCAAAACAATTGTCTGGCGGTGAACAACAACGTGTTGCTATTGCGCGTGCATTTGCTTGCCAGCCAAAAATATTATTTGCCGATGAGCCAACGGGTAATCTTGATCAAGGCACTGGCCTTAAGGTCAGTGATTTGCTGTTTGATCTAAATCAACAGAGTGATACGACCTTGATTTTGGTAACGCATGAGCAACGCCTAGCGCAACGCTGTGAGCATGAAATTGTGATCGATGATGGTCGTTTGGTGAGCTCAAATTGAATTTTATTGATGCAAAATTACTGTGGCGTGATTGGCGCGGTGGACAGCTTAATTTAATCGTCTCGGCCTTAGTGTTGGCAGTGATGGTGGTTACTGCTGTGAGTTTGCTGGCGGATCGAGTTGAGCGTGGTATCAATCAACAAATCACTGCTTTTTTAGCTGCCGATTTAGCGTTGCGCGGCGGCATTGAGATAGAGCAAAAATATTATGATCAAACACGTGTGTTAGGTTTACAGACGGCGACTACTGCGCAATTCCGATCCATGGTGTTTGCTGGCGACAACAGTCATTTAGCTTCCGTTAAAGCCGTTGAAAAGGCCTACCCGCTGCGTGGCGTGATAGAACTGTCTGCAGTTGAAAATACGCAGAATACCGAAAAGCTAGCACACGGGCCTGCCTCAGGTGAGGTTTGGGTTGAACCGCGACTGTTAAACTTACTGGCTATTGAACTCGGTGACACGATCGAAGTGGGTTACAGCAACTTAAAAATCACTCGTTTGATTTTGAATGAACCAGATCGAGGTACTGGCTTTTCAGTTGCAGGTGCGCGAGTCTTGATGAGCTATTCTGATCTGGCTGATTCGCAATTGATTCGTCCTGGCAGTCGTATCACTTACAAAATGCTAATGGCCGGCGAAGAACAACAAATCGCGAGTTTTAGCAACTGGTATCGCAATGAAAATACCACACAGGGTGGCGTTGAAGCAGCTGGGTATTACCGATTGGAAACACCAGAACGCTCTCAAGAACGTTTATCTGAAGCCTTAGAGCGTGGTAGGGCCTTCTTGCTGCTAAGTGGAACTATTGGAGTGTTACTTGCAGGCCTGGCAATGGCTTTGGCCAGCCACCGATATGCAAACCGCTTAACTGATCAAGTGGCATTAATGAAAGCATGGGGGCAATCCAGTAAGTCAATCAGACGTAGCCAGTTAATTCGTCTGTCAATGATTGCCGCCGGCTCAACGTTTCTGGGAGTGATCCTTGGATGGTTCGCACATTACTTTTTATTAGAAGTTGCTCGTGAATTATTTAAGGCTGAGTTGCCTTTACCGAGTTGGCGACCTTGGATAGTTGCAACGCTAACGGGCTTTGTCTGTGTTATTGGCTTTGCCTTGCCTGCACTATGGCATCTGCCAACCATTGCACCACTTAAAGTGTTACGTCGCGATTTACCTGATGATCTAGTTAGTCAAGGTCGTCGTCTAATTATAGGCATAACCGCCTTGCTCGCTTTAACATTTTGGTACAGTGGCAGCATTGTGATTTCAGTGTTATTTCTTGGTGCTTTATTTGCCTTGTTTGGTATTTGCGCTTTGATCGCTATGCAAATTCTCAAATTGGTACAAGGGTTCGGCCAGTGGCGTGGTAGTTATATACGCTTAGGTTTAGCGAATTTATGGCGCCGACGCGCTCAAACATTAGTGCAGCTCGTTGGGTTTTCGACAACATTATTATTATTATTAGTCGTGGTGGGTTTGCGGACGAATTTAATTGCCGAATGGGAAGCGCAGTTACCTGAAACTACTCCTAGTCACTTTTTGTTTAATGTCGCTGGCAATGAATTGAAGGAAGTCAAAGATCTATTAGTTGAAGAGAAAGTTGAAGCGGGTGATTGGTTTCCAATGGTGCGCGGCCGTTTAATCGGCTTAAATGGCGGTACTCTGACGAGAGAGCGATTACGTCGAGCGGATGGTATAGACCGTGAGGTTAACTTCACACAGTCAGTCGGAGTTCCCAGCGAAAATGGTTTAGTAGCCGGCAAATGGTGGTCAGAGTCTGATCAAGATAATCAATTCTCAATGGAACAAGAAGTTGCTGAGCAATTAGGGGTTACTCTCGGTGATGTAATCGAATTCACTATTGGCGGCATCAGCTTTGAGGCGACACTCACGAGTATTCGTTCGGTCGATTGGCAGAGTATGAATCCAAATTTTTACATCGTATTTCGGCCTGGTATGTTGGACCGTTTCACTCCTAATTGGATCACTAGTCTGCGAGAAATTGATCCGGTGACGGCGCAAGATGGACTATTTGTACAATCAGCACCATTCGTTAGTAAAATCATTCGTCAATATCCGGCTGCAGTGGTGTTGGAGTTAGGTCAACTAATTGAACAAATTCGATTGGTTATCACCCGTGTGACGCAAGGTTTGGAAATGATCTTAATGCTGGTATTGGCTTGCGGCGCATTAGTTTTGTTTGCTGCCATTGGTGTGTCATTTGATGAGCGTTTGAGAGAGAACGCGGTACTTCGTACGTTAGGAAGTTCGCGCAAAATTGTGCTTGGTGCACTGACAACCGAGTTCGCTGTTCTTGGTTTAATTGCAGGATTTATCGCAAGTCTTGGGGCTGAAATAATATTGTATTTTGTGCAGTTAAATTTATTTGATATGCAACCAGGATTACACCCGCAGTTATGGTTGCTGGGTATATTGTCTGGGGTTTTCTTGATTACTATTTTAGGCTTACTGAGAAGCCGAGAGATTATTACAGTGCCGCCATTACAATCTTTACGACAAATTGCGTAATAAGCTAAGTTAGTTTATCAGAGAATAATGCTATGTCTAAAAAAGTCAGATCAACAGTACCGTCAAAAACTAAAGCCAGTATAAAAAATGTCAGTAAAATAAAGGATGATGAATTTAAGTATTCTATTTATGCCAACGCTGAGAAAAACAAAGGGTTTTATG
>JALZWI010000062.1 GCA_023299895.1 Arenicella sp.
ACATCAGAGCCATCAGAGGGTTTTTGCTTTCCTATCGTCGCCGCCAACGGTAATATTGCAACTATTTGTTTATAACGAACTAACGAATCGGCACTTCACTCAGCCATAATTGGACTAACTCATAGCGCGAGTTTAATTCTAAGGTCTTATAAATAGCGGTAATATAATTGTGCACAGTGCCTTGGGCTAGGTTTAATTTTTTTGCTATTTCAACCTCAGGTAGGCTTGATAAAAGTAACTGTAGCACTTGTTTTTCTCTAGGCGAAAATGGCCGTGTCGCTGGCTCGGTTAAACCACGCTCAAGCATCAACCAATAGTGAAGCCTTGGAAATCTGATTAATAATTTATGCACCTCGTTGGCATCATCTTGAGTAAAAGGTGTGGCACCAACACCTCGGTCAACCACAAAGCAGCTTTCAGATGAGTCAGATATGGAAAATACACTAATCATCCTCTCTCCAATACCTCGTTCTTTAAGGAAGGGGAACATCCAGTGCTTTTCCCATTTTTGATAGTCGAAGCTTTCTCTTAACAGATGTACTCGCGTGGTACCGACTGATTTAATAGCATGTTCAAATAGAGGATCCATATATCCGTCTTGTTCACACCGGCTGTAGTATTCATTAAATGCTAGCTCTGAATCCCATTGACTATCTGTATATGATGTAACATCCATCAACTTCCATTCATTTATTCTAGTCTGGTACCAAGTTTTATATCCAAACGTTCCTTTATAAACTGCGAACCAAAGTACATTTAACGCATCAAGTTTTTCTATTAATAACTCTTGAAAACAGCCTAATGCTTCAGCACTGTCTGTTACTGGAAAAGATTGAATTTTTTGATACAAGCCACTTACTTTGTCCACCTAAAACCTCTGCCCAAAACCTTAATCGTCAAGCTAATTTATAAGTAGTTCTATCAAAAGACAAGCTTTTTTAATTGGCTTATAATGCTTTTGTTAAAACAGTATTTACGTCTTACTAAGAAAAATAGGGCGCCGGTACATAACAAAACTCCCTTAAAATCCGTCGGTAGAAATACCGTGACGGTTCAAGTTTCAGGCCCCGGGCACCATTTAGAAATTAATGGCTTAGCGTTGATTTCTAAATTAAAAATCACCTTAAAATTTCCAAAAAACATCTCGCGGTATACTACTTAGATACAGAGATACTGTTTATGGCGACGATTACGAAGCCCAAATCATTAGAGGCATTTACGTGCCGCGCAACGATTCTGAAAAACTCATAATATCTAATGCCCTAGATCGGTATCGACAAGACGTTTCCCCAACAAAGCAAGCATCAACGCAAGACCGAGAAAAAAGTCGTATCAAGCAATTAAAAAGCTCACTTGGGAAATTACACCTTAGCCATATTAACCGCCGAGACCATTGCCCATTAGTTTAAAGGATAGGCAAGAGACAAACGTATTGCCGGCGGTAAGAGCAATAATACAGTTAGATTAGAACTCGCATTACTCAGCCATTTATACACAACGGCAATCAGAGAGTGGGGGTTAGGCGTTGCCTTCAACCCCGTTACCAACGTTCGCAAGCCAAGCCCAGGCAAAGGCCGAGATAGACGGCTTTATGCCGACGAAGAAGTGCGGTTACTAGCCGCTTGCGATGAGCACAGCAATCCATTCTTAGGTTGGATGGTTAGGTTAGCCCTCTACACTGCAATGCGACATGGTGAAATCGTCAATCTAACACCCAGACAAGTTAATCTGTCAAAGCAAACAATCTTTCTGTCAGACACCAAAAATGACATGGTACGCACGGTTCCGCTCACCGACAAAGCCTTCGCTACGATCAAAGAAGTCTTGGCCTTCCCAATTCGACCAGACGGCACCGATTTACTCTTTTATTGAAATCCAGGCAGAGATCGAAAAATAAGGCCGTACGAATCAGGGTGAGTTTGGGGTGAGTTTGGGGTGATGCGGTTGAGCGAGCGGGTATTACCAACTTAAGGTTTCACGACCTGCGGCATGAAGCCACCAGCCGATTCGTAGAAGCAGGGCTGTCAGATCAACAGGTATCGGCAATCACGGGTCACAAGTCAATGCAGATGCTAAAACGGTATACGCATCTAAGAAACGAAGACCTCGTTAGCATGATAAAGGGCATATAGGTCTAGTTTATGCTGCTATTAAAGCTTAAGGCCGTTCCACGGCCAGTTGATAACGATGATGGTTTGGTACGTTTGATCGCGCTCAATCTGAATTCAGAGAATAGGGCGTTCGTTCAGGAACAGTTTAGTCCCGTTAACGCGCTAAAGCGCTCTTACGGCACATCGTGTGCCGCGCTGCCTGAAATCTATGCGAAGTTGCAAAGATACGGCAATGCCGTATAATGAGTCTTATGCAAACAGTTGTTGAAACACCAGAGTTTAAGAGAGCAGCCAAAGAACTCAAACTTTCAGCAGTTGAATTAGCACACATTATTGATTTGTTGGCTGATAACCCAATGCTTGGCGATGAAATAGCTGGCACTGGGGGCGCACGAAAAGCAAGAGTGGCTAGACCAGGTAAAGGTAAAAGCGGTGGCTACCGCGTTATTTACTTTTTTTCAGGTGAGTCCATTCCAGTATTTTTATTAAGCGTCTTTGCCAAGAATCAAAAAATCAATCTGACTCAAGGTGAGAAAAACACATTGAAGAAGGTTTTGAAATTGTTAGTTGATAGTTATGAGAAAACAGAGGTTTAACCATGAGCAAAGTAGGCGAAAGCATGATTCAAGGCGCACTAGAGGCGCTAGAGTTTGCACAAGGCAAAGATAATGGCAGCGTCGCTCATGTGCCGAGCGATATTGACGTGTCTGCAATCCGCACCAGCATGAAGATGACTCAAATTCAATTTGCGACACAGTTCGGTTTAAGCAAACGCACCTTGCAAGATTGGGAACAGGGCAGGCGTTCACCTACTGGTGCATCTAGAGTTTTACTCACGGTGTTATCTAAAGAGCCGGAAGCGGTTAAAAGAGCATTACAAGCTTAGTTGGGTTAGTTAATGAACGAATATCAAAAAGCAAAAAAGAGTGTTGATGTATCAGTCGGAGATTCTGTAAGAATCATTCGTGAGCTTCAAGAGCTTAGCCAAAACGAATTGGCTAAGCTGGCGGGTATTCCTCAGTCAACGATTTCGGCTATTGAAAACAACCGTATTAACTTGGGTGTAGAGCGTGCAAA
>JALZWI010000063.1 GCA_023299895.1 Arenicella sp.
GTATAAATGGTTAAATATATACCTGGTAGGTTTTTATGTGTACGACAGGTCCTATTAACTATGGCCCCCCGTAATTAACTTCCGTACAATCGCTCGCCATTTCCTACGGCATGCCTCGTTTCGCCCCAAAATATCAGGCCGAGTTTTCTTGTGAGACTCTTTCTCACTAGTGGTCTCATTAGCTAAATATCAATCAAGAGCCTTAACTGAGACAGCCTTGGCAATCCAGACAATAGAATCTAATGATGGTTCCACCTCATCAAAATTGAGATTTTCTACAAGTATGACTTGCTCATCGGGCTCAAGCGACAAAGCTACATCTTTATTAATTACTTGTATTTCTTCGCAATTGCCCGCCTCACACTTCAATACAGAAAAACTCATCGCGACCCGTTTAGCGGTTGCTGTTAGAGAGGTATTACGCAGACAAAACGCTACATCATAATTAGTGCGATAACTGTGTTTTGATGTTACACCGCAATCGACCAATTCACTTGTGCTGATGACACCTTCTTTAGGTGTTTGACTAGACTGTTCGAACCACGTACCAACGATACAAAATAATAAAGCGGCAAGACAAATAATAATTTTTTGTCGCTTACTAAACTCAGAAAGAAATAACACCCATACTATAAAACCCCCAATCGCCACCAGAATCAATCTAATCATAATTACGCTTCTATTTTATTTTGCGGTAAGTTTAATTTTATCAGCTATATTAAATAAACTGGAATGATAGCACCTGATGGCATAACATCGTCTGCAGACAGATACGAAACAATCTAAATGGCACACAATGATAAGTAAGTTTCATACTAAATCAATTCTTAAAGCGATGTTTGCGGATAAACAGATTAGCGCAGAAGAGGCAAAGCGAATTGATGCAAACACTAAAGAATCTGAACTTTCAGGTGATAACCCGCTGATTGCAATTGCGCGTAGTTTACCGACGCAATTATCCACCGAGAAAAAAATAAATCTCGAACAACTATGTGAATGGTTTGCCCAACAGTGCGGCTTGGATTATTACCATATTGACCCCCTGAACATTGATATTTCTTCGGTCAGCCAAGTGGTCTCACCAGAATACGCTAAAAAGAACGGTTTAATTGCAGTTAAAAACACCAATGATACCGTTACTATAGCGATCAAAAACCCGTTTAATTTGAGTTGGAAAGACAGCTTATCTAGGATATTACGTAAAGATATTGAACTGGTCATCTCAAATCCAAATGATATTGACCGTTATGCCAGTGAGTTTTTTAGCTTAGCGAAATCAATCGGTCAATCGCGAATCACGGATGAACGTACCGGTACTTCTTTGCAGCAAAATCTAGAGCAATTAGTCGACCTTGCTCGCAGCGGGCAATTAGATGCAGAAGACCATCATATTGTGCAAGTGGTGGACTGGTTACTACAGTATGCTTTTGAGCAACGCGCTAGTGACATTCATCTTGAACCGCGTAAAGAACGAGGTGAGATACGTTTTCGTATTGATGGCGTATTGCATTACGCCTATCACGTGCCACCCAATGTTATGTTAGCAATTATTGGCCGACTAAAAACACTTGGACGCATGGATATCGCTGAAAAACGTCGCCCACTTGATGGACGCTTAAAAACTCGAACACCTGATGGTAAAGAAATTGAGCTTCGTTTATCGACCATTCCGACCGCCATGGGAGAAAAAATGGTGATGCGTATTTTTGATCCTGACGTATTACAACGAAGCTTCGGTGAACTTGGTTTAACTGACCGTGAACTCGATATTTGGAAAACGTTAACTACACATACCAATGGCATTATTTTAGTTACCGGACCAACTGGGTCAGGTAAAACTACCACGCTCTACTCAACCCTACGTAATTTAGCGACCAGCGAGGTTAATGTTTGCACCATTGAAGATCCGATTGAAATGGTTGAGCCAAGCTTTAATCAAATTCAGGTGCACCAAGCAATTGATTTGAGTTTTTCCGCAGGTGTAAAGTCGTTACTACGCCAAGACCCTGACATCATTATGATTGGCGAAATTCGAGACTTGAAAACGGCCGAGATGGCCATTCAGGCAGCCTTAACAGGGCATTTGGTTTTATCAACATTGCACACAAATGACTCGCCCTCAGCCATTACTAGGCTGATGGAACTAGGTCTACCTTCATATTTAATTAACGCCTCAGTTCTTGGAATTATGGCGCAAAGACTTGTCAGGACACTGTGCCCGCACTGTAAGTCGAGTGATTCTATTGATCAGCAAGAGTGGGCAGAGTTTTGTCAAGGTGAAGAAATCCCTCTGGAGAAGCCAGCAAAACCTGAAGGTTGTTTGGAATGCCGTCAAACCGGATTTCTCGGCCGAATCGGCTTGTATGAAATGCTCGAAATGACTGAGTCATTAAAAACAACAATCAGCCCTGGTAGTGACCTACAAAAATTACGTAAACAGTCTCAACAAGATGGCTTAAAAACACTTAGACACAGTGGTGCAAAGAAAATAGCTCAGGGCTTAACAACCATGCCTGAAGTTTTAAGAGTCACGCCATTTGTAAATTGATATGTTGTTAGTTGTAAACACAAACAAGAAGTCTTTGCATGCGTGATTTAATGAGACCGAACAGAACCCGACACTCTCGACGCGGTTTAAATAAGAAGGGTCACAATTCTCATCGAGGCTCCCGAAATTTTTACGGCCGTAAAAAACGCGGTTGGTTTTTTCGATTTGTTCGAAATTTGATCTTATTTATTTGTGTTATTTCAGTATTGCCGATGATTGCACTGAGGTTTTTTACTCCGCCAACAAGCAGTTTTATTGAACTTAATAAACTCAACAACAACACTAACATCAAACAACTATGGGTCGACATGGACAGTATTTCTTTGTACTTTCCATTAGCCGTTGTTGCCTCAGAAGACCAACAATTTCCAAATCATTTTGGCTTTGATTTTAAACAAATTCAGTTGGTGTTAAAAGAAAGCGAAAACGGCCTATCACGCGGCGCCAGTACGCTAACGCAACAAACTGTGAAAAACATGTTTTTATGGCCTAATCGCAGTATCTTGCGAAAAGGTATCGAAGCTTGGTTAGCTATCTGGATGGAATTAATCGTCCCAAAAAAGCGTATCCTTGAAATCTATGTTAACTATGCGCAGTTTGGTAAATCAATCTTCGGAGTTGAAGCGGCAAGCCAAGCGTATTTTGGCATACCTGCATTACAATTGACGCCCGAACAATCTGCCTTAATTGCAGCGACGTTACCAACGCCTTCTATATCTAATCCAGCCAAACCGTCCGAGTATTTAACGTCTCGCGCTGAATTTATCTTAGATCAAATGCCAAGAATTGGCGGTCGGCAGCTTATTAGAGATTTATAGCTACACCTTTAATCTCTTGAGCGGTCATGCCATCATTACACTATGAATAGAGTTTTTCCAAATACCCGTTTACGCCGCACCCGTGCCACTGACTTTTCACGTCGATTAGTGTGTGAAACAACACTGAGTGCAAATGATTTAATTTTGCCCGTCTTTGTCATCGAAGGTGAAAACGAAACGCAAGAAATAGATTCAATGCCAGGTGTGCTGCGATTGAGTATTGATTTATTAGTCAATAAAGCGAAAGATTTAGTTGACCTTGGCATCCCCGCTATCGCGATCTTTCCAGTTGCTGGTGAAGCAGCCAAATCCGAACTGGCGGAAGAAGCCTTTAACCCAGGCGGTTTAGCCCAACGTGCGATTAAGGCAGTAAAAACTGCGGTGCCTGAGCTAGGTGTGATTACCGATGTTGCGCTAGATCCTTTTACCGTACATGGTCAAGATGGCTTATTGAATGATTCTGGTTATGTTTTAAATGATGAAACAGTAGAGGTATTAGTTAAGCAAGCTTTGTCTCATGCACAAGCTGGCGCAGATATTGTTGCACCTTCTGATATGATGGATGGTCGTATTGGTGCGGTTAGAAAAGCGCTCGAAAGCAATGGTTTTGGTAATACTCAAATCCTTGCTTATTCAGCAAAATATGCTTCATCGTTCTATGGCCCTTTTCGCGATGCTGTTGGGTCGGCCGGCAATTTAGCCGGCGGTAATAAATATACTTATCAAATGGACCCTGCTAACACTAACGAAGCAATTGCCGAAGTTGAAATGGATATCAACGAAGGAGCCGATTACATTATGGTGAAGCCAGGCTTACCTTATTTGGACATCGTGCACAAACTTAAACAAAAATTTTCTATGCCTACCTTTGTATACCAAGTCAGTGGCGAATATGCCATGCTCAAAGCTGCTAGCCTAAATGGTTGGTTAGATGAAAAACAAGTCGTGCTCGAATCACTGGTCAGCATAAAACGCGCCGGCGGCAACGCAATTTTAACGTACTATGCTGAACAAGCCGCGCATTGGCTAAAAGAACAGAATTAATCAACCGATTTAATTAACTTATGAGCCTGCAATATTTACATACGATGATTCGAGTTGGTGATCTGGATGCAGCCTTGGATTTTTTTTGTGACAAACTTGGTTTAGTAGAGACCCGTCGCTACGATAATGAAAAAGGCCGCTTTAGCTTAATCTTTCTCGCCGCGCCACACGATCTAGAAAATGCCAAAGAGAATCAAGCACCACTCATTGAACTGACGCATAACTGGGATGAAAGCGAATACACAGCAGGACGTAATTTTGGTCACTTGGCCTATCGAGTCGACGATATCTACGAAACCTGCCAAAATTTAATGGATAAAGGCGTCACGATTAACCGTCCTCCTCACGATGGCCATATGGCGTTTATTAAATCACCAGATGGAATTTCTATCGAGCTTCTACAAAAAGGCAACAACCTTGCTAAACAAGAACCTTGGGCATCAATGCAAAACACGGGTAACTGGTAGACAACAAGCATGGAATTATTAGCCAATATAATTGGTATGCTCGGCACTGCCTGCGTGGTGGGTGTTTATATGTTACAACAAATTGATAAGATTGACTCTAAAGGCTTTGCTTATAATTTTTTGAATCTGATCGGGGCGATACTGTTACTAATTAGCTTATTCGTGCATTTCAATCTCGCCAGTTTCATTATCGAATTATTTTGGATCGCTGCGTCTTTAGTTGGTTTAGTAAGATACCTAAAAAGGCAATCAAGCTGACGTTAAAGCCTAGGTCACACTTTCAGAATCACGCAATTGCTCGCTTAGTGTAGCGACTTTCTTTATATCGATAACTCGTCGGTCATCTCGACTCGATTGCAAGCTACTGATTAATAGCGTATTAAACTCAACTTCAAAAAGGATTAGTTGAACGCTCATCACACCTATAAATTTAGTGCCGAGAAACTTAGCCACTCCTTCTGAATTAATTTATTCGGTAAATTATCCAACTAATTTTTCTTGTTGTGACAGATTCTATTAATACCAACTGGATAAGGCTTGACTTGAATACTAAGCAAAACCAAGAGTCGCGGCAGTAACAATAAATATGATTGAAATAAAACGTAACATTAGTTATCACCGCCCACACGTTGAACATCAACCTCTGCTGGCGGCGTGTCGCCATAAACCCATTCACCATTGACTTGCCATTTATATACAGGCTCATCCGGTGCTTCTAGAGTCTGCATAACAGGTGCACTACGAAAAGATGGTAAAGAGGACTTGATCGATGTAAAAGAAATGTTCGGCACCCAAAATCGACCTGTCTTTAAATAACTAATGTAAGAGGCAACCGCAAAAACAATCATAATGATCATCAAACACTTAATCAAAAAAGCCAGAACACGCATGCTTATAGCAGATTAAAGCTAACGTTAACCGTCGCTTTGATTGTCTGTGTACCAAACATTTCTTCAGGCGCTTGGTTACTTTCCAGTGCAGCACTGCTTCTCATCATTTGTATGTTTGGTTGATTAACTGGGCTCGTATTATTGCGCTCAGTGATTAAGTAAGCTTGACCAAGTTCACGACCCAAGCGTTTGGCTAGAAACTCTGCTTTGCTTTTAGCATCATCTGCCGCGAGCCCGAGAGCTTGCTGCTGCAATGCTTGAAGGTTTTGAAAGCCTGTGGTCATACTGTCAATCGTAGACACACCACTTTCAACAATCGATTGCATTAACTCAGACACTTTATTTAAGTCATTCACCGTCACGCGTAACGAGCGAGATACTTGCTCACCTTGGTAAATCCGTTTGCTACTACCCCATTCATACTGTGGTTGAGCATTAATACGCGTTGCTTTGATGTCTTTATCTTCAACCCCAGCAGCTTTAATTTGTTCAATTACCTTGGTATATCGCTGGTCTGCAACTTGTTTGGCTTCAACCACGGTAGACTCTAGTGCACTAATACTAATATTCAAAATCACTTGGTCAGGTTCTTCTTCAATCTCACCAGTGCCGACTACACTGATATGATCTTGCGGCGATTGCAATTGCTGAGCACCGACTGGTTGAAGCATAAATAGCAAGCTAGCTATCAGGATAAAAGTAAGATTTGGCATACTGCCGACCTCAAGATGTTTCATATTAGAGAATTATTGCATTTTAGTTCATCTTTATGATTAAAGGTTTTTTATTACTTCTTTATGCTGATTAGATGGTTTGTGTCGGCGTTGATGCTGTTTAAAATCAATCATTATTTTGAAGATAACGATCACTGCAAGCAACCATATTGGAGAATTAAATTTCTCAAGCAATATAGCCCCAAAAATTATTCCTGCATGCAGGATCATAATCTGGCCATAGGGTTGGATCATCAACTTGCCTACCCGGGTAGTAAATATCTCTCCTCGCAGAATAAAGTTCTCGATAAATGACACGAAGCGGCTTAACACTAATGCGGTAACCCCCAACCAAATAGCTGGCCCAAGGTGTTCCACAAATGAAAGAAAAACAGCAGCGCCCTCTAAGGCAAGTTCAAACAAATCAAATGACGTTGTAGAAAAATAATCGGTATAACTAATTTTTGGATAACCAATAAGGTCACTTAATATTTTCCCATGAACTGCACAAAACAGACCATAGTGAAGTATAAAAAAGAAGCTCTTAAGTATGGCTGATGAATCTTTCTGTACAATCCCAGCCAGCACTATTCTCACCACATTAAAAACACCGATAATGAGATTTTCAATCCAAAAAAGCGCTAATACTAGGATGGCATTCCAGTCGTAAAAAAGCACGCCAATCAGAGGAATCAGGTTAGCTGCAATCAGGATATAACTGGATAACGGCAGTTTCTTCATTAATTACTTATCGTTTTTATTATCCGCTATCTTGGTTTTATTGCCATCCGAGTCAACACATACAAAAGTGATATTGCTCTCAAATAAAACTTTTTCCGAATCCGTTTGATAGCGCGCGCCATAAACCTGAACGTTATAGGTGACTGAGGTAGTGCCAACTCGAGTTTTATCGCAACTGAAACGGAGTATCTGACCTTGACGAATAGCATGACGAAACTCGACACTGTCCAAGCCAATGGTTACGAAGGGTTGGTCTGGGAAGTCAAGGCTCACACGAATATAAGCAATTTCATCGATCCACTTCAGCAAAGTGCCGCCGAATAGACTGCCATAGTCATTCAAGTCTGCGGGTAGAACTATTTT
The DNA here is from genome assembly GCA_023299895.1 of Arenicella sp. The sequence continues at coordinate 7,585 of JALZWI010000063.1, forward strand.
GTAATGATCCATCTGGAATACCTCACTATTGATTTTTACAATGGTATGATCCGATTATGCATATATTCTAAGCCAACGATATACTCGCTTTATTTTTATTATGAATTACACACCGACCGATATTCGACTGCATTCAAAGTCCAAACTGCTTGAAGTCAGCTTTGCTGACGAGATATTTACGTTGCCTTGCGAATACTTGCGAGTGCATTCACCGTCGGCAGAAGTCAAAGGTCATGGGCCTGGTCAGGAAGTGCTACAGCTGAATAAAGAAGACGTCAATATTGTGGCGATCGAAGCAGTTGGTCAATATGCTGTACGGCTCATTTTCAGTGACTCACATAACTCCGGCTTATATTCATGGGACATCCTGTATGAGCTTGGTTCAAACCGCCAAACGCATTGGCAAAAATATTTATCGAGATTAACCGACGCGAATCAAATAAGAGAACCTCAGCCAAACGATCATTATTTAAGCTAAAATAATGCCAACAAGCTAATATAGTGCCAGCAAGCTGATACAGTGCCGGCAAGCTGATACAGAGATGCTAAGTAAAATATAACTGACAAGTATATAAATTATCACAAGAACAATCGTTTCACTCTATTTATGACAGACACACAAAACAAAACACATTTTGGCTTTCAAGAAGTTGATGAGAACGAAAAACAAGGCCTAGTCGGTAATGTCTTTCGCTCTGTGGCGGGTAACTATGACGCCATGAATGACGCGATGTCCTTAGGCGTACATCGCGCTTGGAAATGGTTTGCCATTGCTCAAAGTGGCGTTAAATTAGGCGATCATGTTTTAGACCTAGCCGCCGGCAGTGCTGACCTGTCAATGAAGTTTGCAAAAAAAGTCGGCGAGCAAGGTAAAGTGATTGTCACAGACATCAATGAAGCCATGCTAGAACAAGGCAGACGACGCATGACCGATGCTGGCCTAAGCGGAAATATTGAGTATTGTTTAGTGAATGCTGAGCAATTGCCGTTTGCTGATAATCAATTCGATTGTATTTCGATCAGTTTCGGACTTCGTAATGTGACGCGCAAAGAAGTCGCGTTAGAGTCTATGCTGCGTTGCTTAAAACCAGGCGGGCGGGCGATCATTTTGGAATTTTCGCAGCCAACTAATGAGACATTTCGCAAAGTTTATGATGCCTACTCATTTAATGTCATACCAAAACTGGGTGCACTCATCGCCAAAGACCACGACAGTTATCAATATTTGGTTGAGTCTATTCGTCAGCACCCACCGCAAGAAGAGCTAAAGCAGATGATGCTGGACGCAGGCTTCGACAAGGTTCGATATCACAACCTGACTGGCGGCATCGTTGCCTTGCATATTGGTTATAAATATTAACATCAGATGGTCCGTACATACAGCCAG
>JALZWI010000064.1 GCA_023299895.1 Arenicella sp.
CCCATACATCACCAATATAGATGCCCTCAGACTTAAAAAGTTCAGGCGCTAAAGATTACATATTTTGATAGAAACGAAGATGAAAAATAACAATTTACCAACCGTAGGCATTCTCGGTGGTGGCCAGTTGGCCAGCATGATGAGCGAGGCGTATCAGCAATTGGGCGGCACTGTCTCTATTTTCTGTGAGACTCAAGACTGTCCAGCAATCACGGTTGCTGATAGCCATACAATTGGTGACCCCAACAAGCTTGAGCAACTCTTAGCCTTTTTTGAATCGGTTGATTTAATTACACTGGAGAATGAATTCATCGATAGTCAACTATTGATTGATGCCATGACTCAGTCCGAAACTGCAGTTTACCCTGACCCGCGGCGTTATCAGTTGATTGAGGATAAATTATCGGAGAATCTATTCTTTAGAAACTTAGGCGTACCAATAGGTGATTTTTTTGAAGTAACGAGTACGGCGGATCTAATTGACGCGCCAGGATATCTCAAGCTGATAAAAGGCGGCTACGATGGTATTGGCACCTATAAGGTTAGCAATAAAGACCAAGCAACTGAGACCTATGAGCGTATCACTTGTGCTGGCACGGTTATTTTTGAAAACGAAATAACGTTTGATAAAGAGTTATCATTAATTGCCGTGGCTAATTCAAAAGAATTCGTTTTTTATCCATTGGTTGAAACACATCAAATCGATGCAACCTGTCGTTATGTCAATTACCCTGCAGGCGTTTCTGCAGATATTGAGGCACGTGCCAAAGAGATGGTTGCAACAATCATGCGCGCCTTAGATACACAGGGCTTGTTTGCTTTTGAGCTATTCTTAACCAAAGACGGCGATTTATACATTAATGAGTCTGCACCACGACCGCATAACTCTGGTCATATTACGCTCGATTCAATGAACTGCTCACAATTTGAAAATCACATGCGAGCGGTATCAGGCTTGCCGTTGATAAACCCGCAAGCAGTTAAAGATCACGCAATCATGGTGAACCTCTTGGGCACTCAAGATGGTGACTTTAACCCAGAACAGGTATTATCAGTGATTGATGATCAAGAGTTGACGGTTAAGTTCTACAATAAAAAGAAGTCACGCGTTAAACGCAAAATGGGACATATAAATCTTTGGGGAAATAATACGTGGGAACGCGCCAAAAAATTAGTCGCCGAACTTGAGATATAATTACATACGGTCATTTAATAAATAACCACAATAAGTAAACAACGTAAGTAAACGCAAAAGGTAGATAATGAAAGTAGCAATCATCATGGGGTCTGATTCTGATTGGCCAGTAATGCAAGCCGCCGCCGATGTGCTTATAGAATTTGATATTCGATACACTGCCAAAGTGGTATCAGCACACCGAACTCCGCATGACATGGTTAGCTTTGCTAACACGGCCATTGATGAAGGTTTTGATGTGATTATTGCTGGTGCTGGCGGCGCCGCGCATTTGCCTGGTATGGTTGCCTCTTGCACTACCTTGCCGGTGATCGGCGTGCCTGTTCGCGCAAGTAATCTGGAAGGTCTGGATTCGTTATTATCGATAGTCCAGATGCCAAGGGGTATTCCTGTTGCCACGGTCGCGATCAATAACTCGACCAATGCGGCACTATTGGCAATTCGCATGCTCTCCATAAGTGACAAAGACTGCCGGACTAAGCTTGAAGCTTATGCTGAATCTATCGCTGAGGTTTCTCGAAATAAAACGCTAAGCTAATTAACTTAACTATATTTTTAGCTTCTATACCAAGCGAAGATATGATGTTTCGTATGATAATTGGTCGAGCAGCTCTAACAAAGCATGCTCTAGTTGATTCGGCGAGGTATTATCTTATCGGGAAGAAGCAAAGAAAGATTTAAATTTTTATGGCCATATATCATTGACGTGTAAGGTGGTTTTGAGCTTCATACTCTTTCACCATTTTATCTGTCACTGCAAGAATATCTTCGCGTAGTTGACGGGCATTAGTAGGCGCGTAAACAGGGATACGTGAATAGCCTTTTTCAGCCATTCGTTTGCGGTATTCGGCTTGTTTTTTCGAGTTGGAACTTGGCATAGATGATCCGGAGTAATGGCTAATTTGAGAGAAGAGCATGATAGCCGTTTCAGGCGAAAAGTTATTAATATATTTTACAAATCAGATGCGGCCGCCTCCGTTAACGTAATTCGGCGTCCTGAGCAAGAATCACCAGTGTGATAATGCTCAGCAGCATAATTTAGCACCTTAAAGTATTTGTATGCCAATATACTTTTTGAAAAATCTACTCGGCAAAAACAATTACACAAAAAAATCTAAGCTATTTTCAATAGTCACAACCGATTGGTCAGACAGTACTTTGGATTGCGGCGCTTTTGACTGCTTATGTACTTATATATTATCTGTGTTGAATACCGCTATAACATATAAAAAAATAGGTAAGAATCAGAAAAAACTGAAGGTAAATTTAGACCCTACTCCAACGAGTGATTTCACTGTTATTTTTCCTCCAGTAGATTCGATAAGCTTTTTTATCGCCGCTAAACCTATTCCTGTGCCTTTATTACCAAAACGATCACTCACACCGTGTGTAGTAAAAATATCAAAAACATTATTTAGGTTCTGCGCTTCAATCCCAATACCGTTATCTGAGATATTAAATTCATAGCCACCACCTTCAATTGACGTTACAGAAATTGATATTTCTATATTTTTTTTATCATTATATTTATTGGAATTACTGAACAAATTCAAAAGTATCTGCTTTAACACTGGCTCATTGACATAAATTTCAGCCTCAGCAGGAAGGACTTTAATTTTAATGTTTTTTTCAATACATAATATTTCTTCAATGCTTGTTACTAGATCTGATAACTTTATCGTCGTTTTAAACGCCTTATTAAACTTAATTTCAGTGTAGTAAACGAGTAAGGTATCAACCAGTTTAGACAATCTGGAGGAAGAATTTGAAATCATATTCAGGTAAGTCAGGCTCTTGTCAGTTAAGCCCTGCTGAATGTCACTTTTAAGTCTGTCTGCTGTCATACGGATACTTGCTAATGGCCCTTTAATGTCATGCGCTACAAGTTTTGCAAACTCACTTAGCTCGAAATTTGCGTTCTCAAGTTGTTCACTTTTTTTACGCAAATCAAGTAATCGAACAACTTGTCTTGATAATGCGCTAAGTGATTCAATTTCGTTTGTGCTTAGTTCTCGTACTTTAGTGTCAATAACACAAAGTGTGCCTAATCCATAACCTTCGGAACTTATCAGTGGGAAACCAGCGTAAAAAACGATACCTAGCTCACCTGTCACTAATGGGTTATTAACAAATCGTTCGTCTAACCGCGCGTCAGAGATAATTAATGGTTTTTCAGGTGTCTTAATTGCGTGTGCACAAAATGCGACATCCCTATTCGTTTCCGTAGCTTCAAGTCCTTGGCGTGATTTAAACCATTGACGGCGGCTGTCGATTAAGCTCACCAATGAAATCGGTGTGGCACAAATCTCTGCAGCAATTTTAGTGATAGCGTCATAATCACCTTCAGGCAAAGTATCTAAAATAGAATATGATGCGAGATTTTCAAGTCTTTGTTGTTCAACTTGATCAGTAGATACTTGTTCCATTATTAACAATAATACGCAATATGTAGTATGTCGTCTAGTTTTATCAGACTAAACATCAAGAATTAAATTTAGATTATAAATGACTTGCCTAGTGATCATCAGCATACCGGTTAATTCAATTTATAAACCTGTCCACTTTAATTGAAATTGAAAATTGTCGACTTACATAGCGGACTAATCAACAATCCAATACAATAACGACATCTTTATATACAGTTAGGGCATCCAATGTTAGGCAGTTTTTTCAAACAAGGTTGGCAAAGTGATTCGACCGAAATTCGACTTTCTTCAGTCGAGAAATTAGACCCAGCCGATACCAATAATCAGCATATTTTGCAAGAATTAGCCAATGGCGACCCTGATAAAAGTGTGCGTAATGCTGCATTAAATAAAATAAAAGATGCAAGTATTTTGTTTAATATTAGTAACTTACATAATAGTCCTGAGACTAAACTTGATGCTAAAAACGCCTTTGCAAAGCTGCTTGGAGTTAAAGGACAACTTTCTGAACAACAATTAACTGAGCTGAGTATTGCGATCCCAAGTTCGATACCGAGCATTATTCAGCATGGACAGCATGGGCAGTTACGCGCTAATTTAATCTGCAAATTTTCTGAAATTGACTTAGCTAAGATGCTGAGTGAGATTGAATATACCGATACTCGTGTACTAATCGCCGAAAAAATAGAGTCAATTGAGGCATTAGAGTTTGCTCGCAAAGGACTTAAGGGCAAGGATAAAAACGCTGAAAAAATTGTTAAAGAGAAAATTGATCTCATTCATG
>JALZWI010000065.1 GCA_023299895.1 Arenicella sp.
GAAATATCAAAATACAAATCGACATGAGACTTATATTTCAGATGTTTAGCAAAAAGTTCAATATTTGATTCTACAAAATCCGCTTTTATATTTTTGAATTTCCGTTCTAATGTTTCCCGACCAATTTGTCCTTCTTTCTTTTTCTGCTCTTTCATAGCAGAACGAATTTTATTCCTCGCTTTACCAGTAGCCACCATTTTCAACCAGCTTTCCGATGGTTTTTGGTTTTTATTAGTCGTAATATGTAATCGGTCTCCGTTTTTCAATTGGTAGCCCATTGGCTCCAATTTATTATTAACTTTAATGGCGGTTGCATGGTAGCCGACATCGGAATGAATATCAAAGGCAAAATCTAAAGCAGTCGCCCCTTTTGGCAGCACCCGCATATCTCCGTTAGGCGTATATACATAGACCTCTTCATTAAATAAATTGGTTTTAAAATCATTTAAGAAATCAATAGCATCCATCGAAGAATTATCCAAAATCTCTCGGACATTATTCAACCAAGAGTCATAGACATTCGGAGATTTAGATTCTTTTTTGTATTTCCAGTGAGCAGCGAAACCACGTTCCGCAATATCATCCATTCTTTCGCTACGGATTTGCACTTCCACGAATCGACCCTTAGGACCAACGACCGTTGTGTGCAAAGATTCATAACCATTGGCTTTAGGAACAGTCACCCAATCCTTCAATCGCTCAGGAATCGGTTGATAAACATCTGTGATAATAGAATAGACTTGCCAGCAAATAGACTTTTCTTTACTCGGAGGGACATCTACGATAATTCGAACCGCAAATAAATCGTATATTTCTTCAAAAGGGACTTTTTTAGTTTTGAGTTTATTCCAAATAGAATAAATAGACTTAGGGCGTCCAGTCGTTCGATAAGGAACCATGTTTTCTTTAAATTCCTTTTCCAATGGATGAATAAACTGCTTGATATATCGGTCTCTTCCCTTTTTAGTATCCTGTAGTTTTCTGGCAATATCCAGATAGACATCTCGATTGGTGATTTTCATCGACAAATCTTCAAACTCCGTCTTCATTTTGTACAATCCCAATCGGTGAGCAAGAGGGCTATATATAAAACTAGTCTCAGCCGCAATTTTCACTTGTTTATGTGGTGGCATTGCTCCTAAAGTCCGCATATTATGTAATCGGTCCGCCATTTTTATCAGCACGACCCGAACATCTACTACTAAAGTAGACAACACTTTCTTAAAATTTTCCGCTTGCGGACTTTCAACATCCGTACTATCTTCGCTTTTAAAATCTAATTTTGTAAGTCCATCTACGATTAATCCCACCCTTTCGCCAAACTGTTCTTTCAATTCCTGAAGGGTAATGGGCGTATCTTCTACCACATCATGCAATAAAGCACAAATAACGGCAGTAGCGCCTAAACCTATTTCTGCTGCACAAATTCGAGCAACTTCAATAGGATGTAAGACATAGGGCTCCCCAGATTTTCTACGTTGCTCTTTGTGCGCATCAACTGCCAACTCGTAAGCCGCCCGAATATTAACCTTATCCGTTTTATCCGTCTTTGCCTTAATCGAACGCAGCAAATTCCGATAAGCTCTGGTAATCAGTCTTTTATCCGCTTCTTCTCTAGTCTCGTTAAGCAAAGTTTCACTCATTATTCATCTTTGATAAGTCAAGGGATAAAGTCCTCAACAGTTAGTGGTCTATTATTTATAATCCAGTTTATACAAAACTATGAAAAAAATATACCTAAAACCTGCCTAGCTCCTATATTTTAATTTTTTATGACAAGGCTATTTTTTTATAAAAAAATTCCGACATGTTTTTAAAAAAGGTTTTATCTTTGCACTCGCTTTGAAAAAAGCATAATAATTTAGGTTTATTTTAAATAAAAATAAATTAAAAAGCGGGTGTGGTGAAATTGGTAGACACGCTAGACTTAGGATCTAGTGCTTCACGGCTTGGGGGTTCGAGTCCCTCCACCCGCACCATAAAAAAGAATCTGGCTCTAGGGTCGGATTTTTTTTTTCTATTTATTAAGAATTCAGAATAGAGAGTAGAGACCATTCCGCAAGCGGAATTGAGAGACGAGCAACAAGTTGTTTTCGTTAACAAAGTCTCTTTTCTCTTCGTAAAGTCCATTCAAGCAAGCTGGTCTTTTTTCTACTCTACTAAATAGTTACGATATTTATACAAAAAAGGCTATTATTTTAAAAAGGTAAATGTTTCTCCCCGATTAGCGGTAGACGGTAAGGTTTCAAAGGGTAACCCCACTTTTAAATTTTACATTTATCATTTTAAATTTTAAATTTATACAGATAGTCATTCCAATAATCATTCAACTATATTACCATGCCAACCATTGTCAGAGAAAATCATGACAATTTGAATGCTACGATTACCTTGAGCATTCCTGTCGCAGATTACCAGCCAGAATTTAAAGCACAATTAAATAAATACAAAAATACGGCCCACATGAAAGGGTTCAGAAAAGGAAAGACGCCTTTTTCTGTTATTCGTAAAATGTATGGCAAAAGTGTATTGGTAGACCTAATTAATAAAACAGTTGGGGAAGAATTGGATAAATACATCAAAGAAGAAAAAATAGACCTTTTGGGACATCCAATCCCAGCAGAAGGACAAAAGCAGTACGAATTTGAGACAAAAGATTTAGAGGATTTTGAGTTTAAATTTGATTT
>JALZWI010000066.1 GCA_023299895.1 Arenicella sp.
TTTAGGCTTGCTCATATTTTTTTATTTCATAAGGTGTTAGTTTGAGGCTTTATGATTAAGCGCGCTGTGGTAATATCCGCCGCTGTTTTAAGTAAGATTTAATGTTAAACATAAACATTTACACTACTGTTTTATCGTGTCCAGTGTCGCCTGTCAAATCCGTTTTTTTACGCAAGTTGACTTATTGTTAAGCGATCAATAGTAAGTCTTTGTTTTGATGGCGTTTTTTATAAGTTGGGTTGGCTTAGTTTATCTGGCCTGCCGAAATATATATTGTTGAGAAAGAAAAATGAGTAATAGTTCTGATTCACGGGTATTTAATATTGCTATCGTTGGTGCTACTGGTGCTGTTGGTGAAACTTTGTTACAAGTATTGAAAGATCGAGATTTTCCAGTCGGTGAGCTATATTTATTAGCAAGCGAGCGATCTGCTGGTAATACACGAAAATTTAAAGGGCGCAGTATTCGAGTTGAAAATTTGGCTGAGTTTGATTTTTCTAAAGTCCAAATTGGTTTATTTTCTGCTGGTGGCTCTATTTCTGCCGAGTATGCGCCTAAGGCTGCAGCAGCCGATTGTGTGGTGATCGATAATACATCGCACTTTCGTTATGACGATGACAAGCCACTAATTATCCCTGAAGTAAATGCACATGACATTGGTAAATATAAAGATACCAATATCATTGCTAATCCAAATTGTTCGACTATACAAATGTTGGTTGCCCTCAAACCAATTTATGATGCTGTGGGTATTACGCGTATTAATGTTTGCACCTATCAAGCTGTCTCAGGTACTGGTAAAGAAGCGATGGAAGAATTAGCAGGACAAACTGCGAATCTATTAAATGCTAAGCCGATTAAATCAGAAGTGTATCCAAAACAAATTGCATTCAACGCTTTGCCGCAGATAGATGTGTTCCAAGACAATGGCTACACCAAAGAAGAAATGAAAATGGTATGGGAAACTAAGAAAATTATGGGTGACGACAGTATTGAGGTGAACCCAACTGCTGTGCGCATCCCAGTTTTTTATGGTCACTCAGAAGCTTGTCATATCGAAACCAAAGATAAAATAACCTTTGCTGAAGCGACAGAACTATTGAATAATGCGCCTGGTGTTGTTGTTGTAGATGAACGTATAGATGGTGGTTATCCGACAGCTATTACTGAAGCAACAGGAACTGACCCCGTTTATGTAGGACGTATTCGTGAAGATATTTCTCACCCTCTAGGGTTAAATCTCTGGGTTGTAGCAGATAATGTCCGTAAAGGCGCAGCAACCAATAGTGTACAAATTGCTGAATGTTTAATTAAAGATTACCTTTAATTATCGTTGCTGAAGTGGCTTTATAGGGCGCTTACCAAGGAGCTAGCGCAGAAGACAGGTTCCTCTTTTTTGAATTATATTTTCTGCTGGCCTAGTTAAGGATTATTCTTACTGGTCTGAAAAATCTGAATTAAGTTGCTAAAATGTCATGTAAGTTGTTACAATGCGTTCCTAACTACCTAAAAATTAATAGTAAAAAAAGATTCATGTTCACTGGTGGCAAGTTGCCAAGACCAGTGTCGCTGAGTTTGGAGAGACTTATGGATGATTTTAAATTGACATTTGCTAAATTAAAACCCGTCGCAATTGCAACTGCGATGATGTTGTCGTCATCTAACTCATTGGCTTTGGGGCTTGGGTCTCTTGAGGTGCAATCCAACTTAGATCAACCTTTTACTGGTGAGATTGAGCTTCGTGTTGCTCAAGGCGATGATCTCAATTCGGTGATTGCGATAATTGCATCGGAAGAGGATTTTACTAACCTAAATATTGATTATCCCAGTTATTTGTCTGATATGACACTAAGCGTTGAATCGAATGGCGGAAATAATATTTTACGAATTAGCAGCAACGATGTTGTTATTAAAGAGCCTTTTATTCACTTTTTGGTAAGGGTAGATTGGTCTGGTGGTAGTTTTTTACGAGAATATACAGCGTTAATCGACCCTCCAGTCTATGCGTCTGAAACACCTGCGGCGTTAGTGCAACCACGTGTGGTTGGCACAGATCAGGCAAGTATTTTTCAAAGTGAGCAAATTAGTAACAGTCAAGATGGTTTGGTGGTTGATCAATTTGAAGATGAGCAAGTTAATGACGATGTGAATTATCAACTCGATATTACCAATCAAGCAACAGATGCTCAGTACGGACCAGTCAGTCGAGGCGAAACACTTAGTCAGATTGCCGAGGATTTACAACAACAATTCCCTGATTTAAGTATCTATCAGATAATGAAGGTGTTGTTTGATGAAAATACTAATTCTTTTATAGATAACAATATCAATGGTTTACTGGAAGGTGTTGTTCTAAATGTAGCTAATTTAAATACAATTCGTTCGGTTGATGTTGCTGAGAGTAAGCAGTTTTTTTATGACCAGATAAACAACTGGGATCCAAGCGTCCTTGTTTCGAGTGCTGATTCCTCTGTAAAAGTAGGTCAAGATGAATATTTGTATAATGACGATAACTTAGAAGACAGCACGACTTCTTCAGCCTTTACTGCTGATGAGGAAACAGATACTTTTCAAGTTGGTTCCACTTCTGATGCTCAGTCATTTGCATCTGCGGCTCAGGGTGATGATCAGCAAGGTGAGGTAATAGCGCTACAACAGCAAGTGACAGACTTGCAGACGTCGTTAAGTTCGGGTTCGCTAGAGAATCAGGAGTTGAAAGAGAGGATTTCCATCTTAGAAGGCCAATTAGCCGATATGAATCGTCTGATGAATCTAAGCATCGAAGATGCCGATTTAGCAAATTTAGAATCTAGCTTGGCTAATCAAAATAATGCCAATGAGTTTGAGGAAGAAGTTTTCGATTCTGAGCTTGCACTTGGAGATGAACTTGGCTTAACTGATGATGGTTTGCTGCTCGATGACGAGTTACTGGATGATTCTTTATTAGCTGGTGATGGTTTGCTGCTCGATGACGAGTTACTGGATGATTCTTTATTAGCTGATGGCTCCTTATTAGCTGATGGCTCTTTATTGTCAAATGGATCTGATATTGATACTGGTTCGGTTATCGAAGAAGTAATCGAGAAGGTAGAGGCACCAGCGGTTGTTACATTAAGCTCTAAGCCTTCATTTATGGATAATATTCTTGATGGCGGATGGTGGAAAGCGCTAGCTGGAATCCTTGTTGCAGGTTTCTTAGGTTTGTTTTTGTGGAGACGTCGCAAGGCAGATGAAGAATTTGAAGTAAGCATGATGACAATTGAAAGTCATAATACTGGTGCATCAATCAATAGTGAAAAATCATCTTCAGAAAATGCTAGTAAGTCCGCTTCGTCGATTATGTCTGCTTCTGTCGCGAATGCCGATGCACCTAGCAAAAATGAAGAAACATCTTTTTTGACTGTTTACAGTGATAGTGATGCTGTTGTTCAGGCTGATGAAGTTGACCCAATCGCTGAGGCAGATGTTTATATAGCCTATGGTCGAGATGAGCAAGCTGAAGAAGTGCTTTTAGATGGTATCGCAAGTAAACCAGACCGTACTGATATTAAACATAAGTTGTTAAGTTTATATCACAAAAATAATAACGCCGAAGGTTTTGAGCGCGTTTCTGAAGAACTTTATGCTCAAAAAGATTTAATGAGTCCTGAAGCTTGGGCTGAAGTTAGTGTTATGGGTAAAGAGTTATTACCAGATAATCCGATGTTTGACTTGTCTGCAAACGAGCTATTTGTTGATAGTGAACTTGAAGAAGCCGCAGGAGACACAACAGCAAATGTGGTTGAAGAAGTAGCTGATACGCATAATTTTGACGAGGCAAAACAAGAACCTGAGACAGAAAAGTCGGAGGAAGATGAAGACTCAATTCACTTGGTTAACTTTGATCAAGGGGTAAGCGGCTTAGATGATGTAAATATTTCTTCGTTAGATATTGGCGATGATCTAGATCTCGAAAACTCTATAGAAATAGATATAGATGATTTGGCCGGTGACGTGTCACTGCAAGAGACTGTCAAGAACGAAATGGAGCCTGAGCAAAGTGTTGAAAGTTTAGTGCAAGAAGTTAGTGACCTTGATATAGATGCAGATTATGACGAAGCTAGAACTCAATATGAGTTGGCAAAGGTGTTTGTTGATTTGGGTGATGAAGATGGTGCTCGTAAGATTCTAAAAGATATTGTGAATAACAAAAATAACGATAAAGATGTAATGTCAGACGCAGTTAAGTTGTTAGAGACGATTGATAGTTAGATTATAGTCATACGCATTATAAACAGTTAAAGCCTATATCCAGCTGCCTTATTTCGGGTTGCTGATATAGGTTTTTTTTCATTTAAGGCATATGCTTTGAACAAGAACATAAGTAGTAAACCCAAATGAGATATTCTGCTTGCATCGAATACGACGGCACTAATTTTAGTGGATGGCAACGTCAAAAGCATTACGTTCGAACAGTCCAGGAACGTCTTGAAAAAGCAATTAGCAAGCTAGCCAATGAAGATATTGCAATTGTTACTGCCGGGCGAACCGATGCTGGAGTGCATGCGACACATCAAATAATCCATTTTGACAGCAAGGCTGAGCGTACTGATTTTGCGTGGTGTAGGGGTACTAATCGTTTTTTAGATCAAGATGTTCGTGTTCATTGGGTGCAACCCGTTGCTAAAGAGTTTCATGCACGTTTTGCTGCGCAAAGTCGTTCGTATCGATTTATTATTCATAACAAAGCAATTGCAACTGCGATATTTCGAAACTATACAAGCCACGAGTTCAGGGAGTTAAGCATAGAAAAAATGCAGGAAGCAGGGCAATATCTTATTGGGGAGCATGACTTTAGTTCTTTTCGTGCAGCAGGTTGTCAGGCACAGTCACCAGTTCGTACAATGTTACAGTTTAAACTGAACGCTAAAGATGAATGGGTTTGGTTTGATGTTAAAGCTAATGCATTTTTACAACACATGGTGCGCAATATTGCTGGAGCGTTAATAGAAGTCGGAACAGGTAAGCGTGATGTCGATTGGATATCTCATTTATTAAAAATCTGCGACAGAACAAAGGGTAGTATTACAGCCTCGCCGAATGGGTTATATTTAACGGGAGTTGAATACCCAGTTGAGTTCAGCTTGCCAAGCAATACTAAATCGATCTCATATTGGAGTGAATAAGCAGTAAATTAAGTCTATGAATATGTCAGTCAATCGAACCAAAGTAAAAGTCTGTGGCATGACCAAGGCTTCTCAGGTAGCTGAGTTAGTCGAATTGGGCGTGGATGCTATTGGAGTGATTTTACATGCTAATAGTCCTCGACTAACCAGCCTAGATCAAGCGCATAGTATTCGTGCTGAAATACCTGCTTTTATTTCAATGGTCGGCGTGTTCGTTGATTGTGAGAATGAGACAGTCAACGCTTATGCCAATGAGATTGGTTTGGATTTAGTGCAGCTGCATGGATCAGAAACTAACGACTATGCTAGTAAATTAGATGCTCCGTTTATCAAAGCAATTAGAGCAAAAGAGGCGAGCCAAGTTGTCCATGAAATTAAACAGTACCCAAGTGCGCGAGCATTGCTTTTGGATCCGTATGTGAAAGGCCAACATGGCGGTACTGGACAGCAGTTAGATAAGAGCGTATGGCCTAATCATGAAGGTCGAGCCGGTATGCAAAAAATCATTTTAGCGGGTGGACTATCGGCTGATAATTTATCACACGCATTGCAGACGTATCAACCTTATGCCGTTGACCTAAATAGCGGTGTCGAGATGTCAGCAGGCATTAAAGATATGAATTTGGTGCATAAATGTTTAACGATACTGGGCCGTTGATTAGGCTGCGCGAGATGATGTGAATGCCTAATACTATTGAAGATTGGGTGGAATACATTCAGAGTTTGCATGTACGTGAAATTGACCTAAGCTTAGATCGAGTTAAAGAAGTCTACCAACGATTGCGTCCAAAGGGTTTGGTTTATAAAGTAATAACCGTCGCTGGGACCAATGGCAAAGGCAGTACATGTGAGTTGTTAGCCTCGATTTATCAGGCTGCAGGCTACGTGACAGGTAAATATACGTCTCCACATATAGAATTGTTTAATGAGCGTTTTAACATCAATCGTCAAGATGCATCAGATCAGCAGTTGTTAGATGTGTTTGCTCGAATTGAACAAGCTAGAGAGTCTGTTAGGCTAACCTATTTTGAATTTGGCACTCTTATTGCCATTGAGTTATTTGCTGAAAGTAAAGTTGATATTGCTATTATGGAAGTCGGTTTAGGCGGACGTTTGGACGCAATCAATATTCTCGATGCAGACGTTGCGATCGTAACAAGTATTTCGATTGACCATACTGATTGGTTGGGCTCAACAATCGAAGAAATTGCCAAAGAAAAAATCGGAATTTCACGACCTAATAATCCGTGTGTCATTGGTATTTTAGAGACACCTCCAGTTATCTTAGATTATTGTCGAAAAAATAAAGTGCCAAGCTATATTATTGGCACCGATTTTCAATATTCTTATGTGCTGAATGCTAACTACTGGCATTGGCAAGCGGGTCAAAAAAGCTATCAGAATCTGCCATTACCATATTCGCAGTCAGGCGTTCAGTTAGATAATGCTGCAGTTGCAATTCAAGCTGTTAATTTGTTAAATAAATTTTTGTCTGTTCAAGACCAAGCAATCTACACTGGAATCGAACAAGCGAGTCTAGCTGCTCGCTGTCAGGTTTTAACTAAAGTGCCCTTAGTCATTGTTGATGTAGCACACAATCAAGCATCCATTGCGAGATTAAGAGATTTTATCGCGACTCAGAAAATTGCAGGCAAGGTATATGCTTTGTGTGGAATGTTAAAAGATAAGCAAATTGAACAGAGCTTAAGCTGTTTGATTGATGTGATCGATGAATGGAATTTTGTTAGTATTAATAACTCTCGTGGGTCAGAAGCCATACTATTAGCAGAAATATTATCAAAAACTATGAGTGATCGAGTTCAAGTTTCAAATAATGCGAATATCGAAAAAACGAATGTCTCAGCCCCGCAACTTAAACAATTAATGAGTTTTTGTTTTGATGATGTGCCGAGCGCGTATGATAGTGTTGTCACTAAGTTAAATAATGATGATGGACTGATTGTTTTTGGTTCGTTTTTTGTGGTTAGTGATATAATGCGCACGATTCAGTCTGGTGATGTTGCTAACATTCATTAATGACTACTAAATTTAATATATTTATCTAATTTCTTATTTAATGACTAGTAATAAAGATATTCTTGCCGACAATGACGCTGACTTTGTATTGAAACATCGTATTACTGGTGCGGCTTTTCTTATAATTTTTGGTGTGCTTTTTTTACCATGGCTGTTGAGTGGGCCAAGTCAATCTAACCAAGCAAATGTTGAATCGATTAATGGGTTTGCCTCTGAAGCATCTAACGCTGAAATAGAGCAAGAATTGCTTGCTGCAATCGAAAACGAAAACATTGAGGAACAAGAGTTAGAAATTTACGTTTCTAGGATTACTCCTCTGGATGCCCCAAATAGTGCAACTAATTCTGGGAAAGAAGCTGAGGCTCTTAAGGTTGCTGAGGCTCTTAAGGTTGCTGAGGCTCTTAAGGTTGCTGAGGCTCTTAAGGTTGCTGAGGCTCTTAAGGTTGCTGAGGCTGCAAAGATATCACCTACGGCTAAAGAAGAAGTTGTCGAAAAAGTCACAGAAACAACGGCTTCTATTACCAATCCTGTCGTTACAGAAAAAACCCCTGAGAAAGAAGAACCTAAAATTGAACAGGTTAAAACGTCAGTAGAAGTAGGTTGGGTTGTCCAGGTAGGTGTCTTTACTGATAGTAAAGGGGCTGCAAAAGTGGTTGCCGATCTCAAGACTAAAGGCTTTGAACCGTCTACTACCATTGTAGATACTAACTTGGGTAAGGCGACAGGTACTCGAGTTTGGTTAGGCCCTTATGCGCAGCGGGTTGAGGCAGCCAAATCCAAGACAGCACTAAAAGATAAATCTGGCGGTGATGGTTTTATTCGTGCTTATCCTTAAAACAAAGTAAAAAAGGTTGAAACTATGAGCGGATTTGATTGGATTATTGCCATTATCTTTTTGTTGTCGGTGATTGTTGGTGTAATGCGAGGATTTATACGTGAAGCATTGTCGATTGCTTCTTGGATTCTAGCTTTTTGGTTGGCAAATACATTCTGCGCACAAGCCGGAGACTACATCGCCCAATATATTGATATTCCCGCCCAAGCATTTCGAGTTTCAGTTGGCTTCACTGTGATTTTTGTTGGAACTTTATTTCTGTTCTCAATTGTTAGTTATATTATTTCAAAACTAGTAGTAAAAGGTGCTATTAAAGGGACCGATAGAGTACTGGGTATCTTTTTTGGTCTTATTAGAGGTGTTGCAATCGTTGTGATTGTATTATTAGTCGCGCGTGGTATGGGTATGGATAACAGCGATTGGTGGGAAAACTCTAGCTATCTTAGTTATTTTGAATCGACAGCAAATTACATTGAGCAATTACTCCCTGAGCAATTGCAGTCAACAGTTGATGAAGCTACGCAGGTTCTTAACTCTGATACGGTTGATGCGGTCGGAACACTTATTGAGAGTCTGCCAGAATCTAGTTCTTCTGAGTAATCAAATACGTTATTATCTAGTCATTAAATCAGCAGACTGAATCAAACCTGAAAGTAACCGAATTCTAATAAAATAGAGCGAATCTTATGTGTGGTGTATTAGGTATTGTGGGCAAATCGCCAGTGAGTACATCTCTTTATGATGGATTGACTGTGCTCCAGCACCGAGGTCAAGACGCTGCTGGAATTTTAACTTGTAATAAAGACGGAGCTATCAATCTAAGAAAAGACAATGGCTTGGTTAAGGATGTTTTCCGTACACGGCACATGGCACGCCTACAAGGTAATATTGGAATTGCACATTGTCGTTATCCTACTGCAGGTTCGAGTTCTGCTGCAGAAGCCCAGCCTTTTTATGTTAATTCACCGTTTGGTATTGCCTTAGCGCATAACGGTAATCTAACCAATGCTGATCGCTTACGTAAACAGATTTTTAAAGATGATTTACGGCACGTAAATACTTCTTCTGATTCAGAAATTTTACTCAATATATTGGCTCATGAAATTTATAGTTCTCTAGGTAACAATACTTATCAATTGTCTAATGAGCATATATTTAAGGCAATTACGAGGGTGTTTGAGCGCTGTCTAGGTGGATACGCAGTAGTTGCACTTGTCCTGGGTGTAGGGCTTGTCGCGTTTCGTGATAAGTTTGGTATTCGCCCATTAATTTATGGTTATCGTGATACTGATAAAGGGCGCGAATAT
>JALZWI010000067.1 GCA_023299895.1 Arenicella sp.
TGTAAATCGATATGTAAATACTCACCATTTTGCTGGGCATGATGTTGAGTGACTAATACTGCCTTATTAACCAAACCTTTAGGTGACAGGCCGCTGGAATTAGCAATGCCGAGCAGTAATTGCAGGTTATCTTGTTGGTAGTGAGAAGGAACCACAAACGTGACTTCATCAAGGTTAAAATTGGTACGTATGGCGCTTAAGTGTCGCCAAATAAGGTCAGCTGAATTTCGCACTCCGCTACTATTTGCGCCAATTGAAGTTTGACTGCATTGTTGCCAATATCGATTCTGAATTTGCTGTGGCTGCAATCGACATGACTCAACGGCCGTATGTTGTTCATCAAAATCAAAGACGACATCGTCGTCTAGCAGCCATGCATAACCTTGTGAGCTAGCAACAGTGTCCTGTTGCTGAATTAAAAGACTGTTGTCGTTGATTGAAATGATTGCTGACATATTTTTATTATCGACCTTTAATTAACGCTGCAAATGCCGCACAAGATTTCGTTCACAGTAATCTTGTGCTTCTAACACCATACGTTCTTGCATCAAGGTAATTTGATGCGTCAAAAACATAATCACTATACTAATCAACAATGCAATAAATGTGGAGTTAAACGCCACACCCAAACTGGCTGTCACCGCAGCGATATTACCCGCGACAGCTTCATGCGCATTACCCAATGCACTACCAATACCGCGCACTGTGCCGATAAAACCAATAGACGGGATTGCCCATGTTATATACCGTACCATTGAAAGCTCTGAGTCAAGACGATCTGCTTCGACTTCACAGGTGTCTCGAATCACGTTCGATACTTCTTGCACTGATGCGCTAGCGCCATAACGAGACAGCGCACCACGTAATGCTCGAGATAATAAAAATCCATTTTCAGGTTCAGGCAATGCTTCTAATGGCCTTGAAAGTTTACGAGCATCTTCAGGTAAAATTCGTCTCCCTTCATCGATATTTAGCAGCGATTGGGTCATCAATTTTCGTTGCGCAAAAACACCTTGTGCTTTCAAACCAATGATTGCCATCACCCACAACATCAAAATAAAACACGATTCCTGCTCATAGTCTTTAAGCACTACCCAAGCGGATCGTTCTATTTTGATACTTTGCCCCGTTTCTGCTTGCTGTGCAATCAATTGTCTTTCTTGCTCAAGCACGACTTCGGCATTTGGACGAACCAAACCAACGTATAAAGTATGTACAACCAAAAAGGCCAAAACCAGTGCCACTATTTGGTAAAAAAATTCTGACTTATGTAATTTCATTTTTTATGATTACTTGTAATTCTTATTGTTACTTATAAAGTGTTATTTAAAATCGGTTGTCATTTAAGATAAGTTGCCGCCTATAAAAAGTGGCGTTAGATGTCGACTGGAAAAGGTACAGGAGCATCCTCAGAAATTTCCTCACTGGGAATAAAGACCTGTTCATCAGTCGCTGCATTACTAATTTCGCGATTATCGTTTAACGGTTCATCAATAATTTTCTCATCAACTTCTTGCTGGTTTGATGATGCTTGCCCAGCTTCACTATCTTGAGCAATCGAAGACTGACAAAATATCATCAACGTGATTGTTATTAAATTGATCGCTTTCATCATGATTAAATTTTATTTAACAAAAAAAATTACTTAGGTGGCACAACATATCGTGCAATTCTAAAACCAACATCATGTTTACCTTTCGCCCCAAAATCACGATACGCCAAACGCAGCTGTGGCAAATAACCTTTGGCCCAACTTGCACCACGAATCACATGAAACTCACCAACATCAGGACCCAGAGGATTAATTAATTCAGACTCTTTTGCAGACTCTAAATTGCCTCTTGCACTGTACCAATCATTTAACCACTCTGAGGCATTGCCTTCAAGGTCATATAATCCCCTGTGATTTTCTGGATATTTTCCAACAGGTGATGTGCCGACATAACCATCATCATAATTTTCCAATGTAAATGCGATTAATTCTTTGGCATTGTCGTCGGCAAAATTACCAACAGGTTGAGTTTTATCTAGCTCGGTGCTATTGCCCCAGGGAAAAATCAAAACATTGTCATCTTTATTGCGAGCCAGCCAAGCCCATTCTACTTCTGTCGGCAATCGATAACCGTTTGCTTGCGGGTTTTGTCCAGACACAAATCCAGATTTAGTTTGATAAAATGAGTCTAAACCTTCTTTAGCGCTTAACCAGTTACAATAAAGCGCGGCTTGCTGCCAAGAAATATTCACTGCTGGGTGTTGGTTAGAGTCCAGACTTTTTTGTTTATAGTTACCCGCGTTATGTGCCGGATCAAATTGCCGAAATTCTTTATTGGTAACTTCTTTCTCACTCACATAAAAATTCTTTTCTAGTCGTGCCGTGTATTGCACTTCGTTTTCTCGCCGACCTGCTTCGCCTCTTGAAGACCCCATGATCACTTTGCCAGGCGGGGTAAACAAAACCATCTGTTGCCCTGCCAAAGAGTTGTATCGCTTAGGCACATCGGCCCAAAACTTTTCCTGCGCAGTTTGCAGTTTAATACTAACAAGCTGTTCATTCGCCCTAGTCGGAATTATGCTTGACTGATAAGTGGCATAACCTTGCTTGCGCACACTAATATTGTGTTGCAAGGTGCTCAAGTACAAGGTTTGACTGCCTTGTCCGCGTGATTGCCCATCAATAAATACTTCAGCGTCACTTGGAGTAACACTAAATTGAACCGCGACCAAATCGGTTCGTAATTCAATATTGGTTGCATCTTGTTGGTCTGCTTGCAAATTGAACTCTGAGTGATGTAATTGAAAACCCGCTTTATAGAGAGTCAATTTGTGTGCATTATTGGGTGATAGGTTTAACGTCATGGGACTCACCCCAACAAATTCGTCGTTGAGTATTACCGCAGCCGCATCTGGCACTGTTTGAACTTGTAATATCGCATCAGCAGGCTTGAGTTCAATCTCAGGAACGATTAAGTCTTGTTGAGCGACAACAATCACCTCAGCTTGATAAGGTTTATAACCGTCAGCCTGCAACACTATTTCACGACTGCCTTCTTCAAGCTTTAGAACTAACGGGGTGACACCTTGCTCTACACCATCAACAGTTAAAGTAGCTCCAACAGGTTTACTATTTAAACTGAGTTCAGCCCATGCTGGCTCAAGAGCAATAGATAAGGATTGCGTTAGACCCTTACCCTCTACAACCAATTGTTGCGATTTCATTCGATATAGCGGCGCGTCTATGCTTACTTGTTGTAACCCAACTGGTACATTTTCGATTAAACCAGGGAGCTCGCCGAGAACTCTCTCACCAACACTAACTGTTGCTCCAATCTCAGGCTGCAAGGCGATATCTAAAATACCTGGCAACGGTACTAAAGTAATATCGACTTGCTGATAACGGTCGTTGATTACTGATAAAAGCTCAGAATACGCCTGATGACCTTCGGCCGTTGCAACTATTTCGTAATCACCTTGTAACACCATTACTCGATTACCAATAGGTAATTGTAGTAGTGCATCAATGGTGATCTGCGCAGGTTGCAGTAATAATTTATCTGGGCTCTCAACATCAATCGTGTAACTGGTGATTTGCACACTACGCGCTAAGGTAATAAAAGCAATAAACAGCACACAAACTAAAGCGAGTAAAGCTAAAAGCCAGTGGCCAAGTGTAAGCCTTAAAATAGGAGCGCGTTGGGGCTTGCCTGGTGTTTGATATTCAGCTGGTTTAATGACAGCATCTTGTAACTCTTCAAGCAGTGACATTAGCGACTTTCCTGCAAACTAACACTAATAGGCTGGTCACAACTCAACTCAAATGTTTGTAATTCAGTATTTCCTGGAAGCAATTCGATTTCTTGGCGTACATCTCGAAACCCAAAACGAACGCCACTGAGTACATAACGCCCTGGCTTTAAAGCTAGATTTTTACTGTTAAATCGACCTAACTGTATTTGATTTGAACCTTCTTTACTTAGAGTTACTTCTGTAATTGCATCAGAGGAGATTTGAACTTTGATGGTTGCTTCATTTTGTGTGAGTACCTTTTGCAACTGTGCAATTTGATTTGCTAGTTTTGGTCCGCCATTACGAATGCCTTGCGCATCGGCCAACAACTGTTGTGCTTGTGTTTTTTGTGCCGACTTGCTTAGGCTTAATGTGTCGCTTAGCGTATTGCGTAACTCTGCATCAAGCTGATAACGGGCATTACTGCGAATTTCGCCCAACTTAGCTTGAACTTGATTCGAGTCGCGTGACAAAACGGCACGATAATTACTGAGTGCATTTTGCCAATCCTCACTGGATTCAAAATTTTTTGCTCGGCTCAGCAAGCTTTGTAGGGATGAGGTCTTATTTGAAGCGAGTGATTGCTGATACGCAAGACTCGCAGTCTTGTCATCAGGATTTAATTTTAAAGCAGCAGCAAAGGCGCTATTTGCAGTCGAGTAACTATTAGAAAACAAAGCCCTAAAACCTTTTGTCATTGCATCACGATATTGTTTGTCTCGTTGCAAACCTGTAATTGTATTTAACTGTGCTAGTAAGTCTGCATTTTGTTGATCCAAACTTAGTGCTTCATTCAATTTTTGTAGTGCCGAGACTAATAAACTTTCATCGTCTTGTTCTAAAAACAGTTGCTGCTCAACGTCGGCTGCATGACTTAATTGCAAAACCTGATCCAATATTTTAGCCCGGCCCAGGCCACTCAGTGCAGAAAAATTATTTGGTTCAATCTCTAATACTGTATTAAATGCGGTATTCGCAAGTTGAGATTTGCCATCATCAATTGCTTGCTGGCCTTCAGCGAGCTTAGCTTGGACGTATATCGGGATTTGCTTATACATGTGATCCAGTTTGTCCACTGCCAATTGATAGAAACTAAGTGCCTGTTGAAAATCTTGAAGTTTATAAAACTCATCTCCCTGTTCAGCCTCGTTTAAAGCCTGTGCAAACTCTATAGGCGCCCAAATCTCTACTTTTTTATCTTCAAGAAACTTTTTACTGTCTAACAAGTTAGATAGGATCTCTTGCGCATCAGTTCGAGCTTGTGCCCGACGGGTTTCATTCCAAGGAGATACCTCATCACTATTGCTTGACGCAGAACTATCTGCAGGGTCCACGTCACTGGCCAGTTCTCCTATTTGCGTCGTTGGGCTCGGCGTCAATGTAATAAACAGAATAACGGCAATGCCAAGCAAACCAAACAATACCAACATGAGATTGAATTGCGAGTACCACCAAGGCGTATTAGAGCTACTCTTGGCGGAGCTTAAGACTGATGCCTTACTAATATCAGCCGATTTATCACTCTGTTGTGAAGGTGACGAGTACTCGACAGCTTTTATTCGCTGCGCTGCATTTTTCACATCAGTAATTTCGGTCACTGTTCTTCGTCAAATAGTTGAGGTATTGCATTCGGCTCGGACACATCTTGGCTGACTATTTCTGATCTCAAATCATTATTTTGCGTATCCAATGAGTTTGCGCCATCCAACTCCTGAGGGTTTAATATCGACTGTTCGGCTTCATACATGTTCTGTAAAATTTTTCGCCACTCCTTGAATTGATCCTCAACAGTGCCTGAAAGAGTAACCGTTCGGTCTTGTAAATCAATCACGCTTGGCTCGAGCTCAACCTCTAATGATTCACCAAATTCACGCAATGTTTCAGCATGAAATGATGCTTCTTGTTCAGTTTGATAACTTTTCAAAAACAGCTCAGCCCCAGAGGTAACCCCAATTTGACCTGCCACTCTTGTAGCCCTACTATTATCACCGGTCGCTGCGAATACTCCAGATAAAATAATAGCAACACCAGCGACTCTTTCTTGTGTCGATTGTTTGGCTAGTTGTCGTTGATACAGTACCTCTTTGTAACTCAACTTACGCCATTCATCGTAAGGCACAGACATATTGTTATTAAAAATTCGATAATAATCCTGAACTACGTCTAGAAATAAATCATTGCGAGCTTTAATTCGCTCAATGCGCACAACCATCGGATCGCCTTCAGCAGGCAGGCGAAGTAATTGATAGCCGGCCTCTTCGTCATGCTGCAAAAACCCAGCAAAGGCATCGGGAGAAAACTCTTGCGCGAAACGTATTCTTGCTATTTCACGCACCATCCGTATTTGTTCTTCGTTCAGTTCTTTGCGTAAGGTAAATAAATCGTTTGCAATATCATTAAATAGATTTTGAAATGGGTCGCGATCGATTTCAATTTCTGGGTGATACACATATTTACTGACGCGTTCGAAATATTCTTTTTTTAACCATTGCCTGCCGGTCGCATCATAAACCTCAATTTCTAAATGCAGGTCTTCACCATTGGATTCCAAAATTTGACCTTGCACCGTTAAATCAAATACTGTATTTGCATTAGGTAAAGTACGAACAATACCCCAGGCATTACTATTCTCTAATGCGTGTTTGAGTTGTGCCGAAAACCACACTGTCTCGCTACGACGAACATTTGCATACGCAACACTCAGTTCATCTTTTTCATCTACCCCAGCATCCAAAAGAACAATACCAATATCCAATAAGGCCTCTTCATTAACAGTCTTAGTATCATTAACAACGTGATCTAACTGATTCGCTCGTGTTTCATGATATTCATAAGTAACGCACGCCGCATTCATCATCATCAACAAGGATAGAATAAAATGCCTAACTTTTAGTGTGATCGATATCATCATTAAATAAACATTATTGGTTTTTATACTTACGGTATTCGTCCCATAATTTTTCCTTTAACTCTGGATCAGTCTCATTTTCAGCAGCTTCGCGTATTTGTCTAGCAACGATATCGTCATCAATGATATCTTCAGGAATATCAACGGGTAAATCAACTACGTCTTCACTCTCTTCGCCAATACCATCAGACCGTGACTGTTGATTGCCCGTGACAGTGCCCGCACTTTGCGATGCTTCGCTGCTGTCGGATGAACTTTTTGAATTTGTGTCACTTTGAGCAGCGGCGCTTGCGCTTGAAGCTGCCGTGCTGCTACCATTTTCAGAATTGGCTTGATCTTCTTCATAGCTTTCAAAAACACCGACACCACCTAAAGGCCCATCACCAACGTTGTCATTTGCGCGTTCTTCAGCAAAGGTTTTTTCTCGTTGAATTTCTTCGTCAAAATCACCTAAACTTTCGTTCAACTCTCTTTCTAATTCTTCTAACTCTTGTTCAGTCAACCCACCACCATCTTCAAAGGCAGGTTCCTCAAAAGATGTCTCTTCAGCCTCTTCGAAAGTCACTTCAGCTTCTTCTGCTGCACCGCCGTCAGCTTCGATCTCATCTTCCCAGTCAGGTGATGTCTCGGCGGTACTTTCAGTATCGCTCGACTCGCCACCTTCGGGTGGAGGTTCTTGCGAATCGCTATTTTGGCCTTCACTTTCAGAGGAGCTTGTAGACGATTGGGTTGATGAATCCTCTGAAGGAGATCCTGAAGAACCACCACCGCTTGGTATTGATGGCAGCGGAGATCCGCTCGGCGCACTAGGTGAGCTTGTAGAGCTAGTTTGGCAAGCAGAAATAAAAGCAGATAAAAACAACATTAGCATCAACTTCGGGGTACTGCGCATGAGCTGTAAAAATAATTTTTTCATTTGCTTCATCATACTATCAAAAATTTCTTCTGTTTTAGTCTGCAAGCCAAAACTCCACAAAAATTAAATTATTTAAACCTAGTTTCATAAATCTATACATTTTAAACTTATTTGATAATGACCCTTACATCATAAGTGAACTCCTCAACCGCGGTCACCTCGCCGTCTATAACCGCTGGCCTAAAATGCAGTCTGTTAACTTCATTTCTAGCGCGGGTAAAATACTCTCGATGATCGTCACCACTGTCTGTTATTTGAACATTCGAAACAGATCCATCTATTGCCACAGAAAAAGTTAGCGGGATGCGGATAGAGTCTTGATTGCTGAGCTCATCCTCTCTGTTAATCAAATAATTATAAGCAGGGATACGTCGAGGCTGATTAAACCTATTAAGCAATCGTTCGCTTGAGAGAATGTCCAGAGACTTTTCCCATGCAAGCTTATAATATTTTTCAGCTTCCTGGTTTTCTTTAAATAAAATCAAAGTATCTGCCCAAGATAGTATAGCGTTGATTTCTTCTTGATTATTACCCTCTGATCTAGCCTTACTTACGTAAGAATTAATGTATCTCAGACTTCGATCGAAAGCGCCTTTAACATAAGCGTAATCTCGTTGCAGTTCAACTATATCGGTAGGTGACGATGAAAGGGCGCTCGAATTAAATCGTTCGGTAAGGCCATTAGATACAATCGGCATCTCACTGAGTATTGTACTTTCTAAATAACTCACCAACAAAAGTTCTCCGTAAGGTATGAGCGCTTGATCTAAGGTTTTGTTCCTAGATCGAATCAGAACCTTCTCAAAATAAGATTGCGATTTCTGCAATAATGCCAACTTAACATTGTAACGACCAGATTGCTGATAATACCGATCAACAAAATAATGCCCTGCAGAGATATACATCTCTCTAAGGTGCTCACTGACCAAGCCAGCATTTTTTCTTTCGATAGAAATAGCCTGATTTAAATATTGATCAACTAACTCATCGTCATTTATTTTAATGGCTACGTCGACCAAATTTTTAATAAAATACAACTGCTCTGCAGAGTAGATCCCATGATTAACTTTTTGGATATGCAGAGCTTGTTTATAGACCTCACTAGCTTCATCGAGTCGGCCAGACCTTAACAATACTGCACCATATTCCGCATATAGCTCTGATAACTTTAAACTAAACGTGCCTTCTTCTTGAAGAGCGGCCAACAATAGTTCTTGCTGTGCATCTAATTCAGCAATGAGTTGACGGTCAAATATGTTCGATTGATTTTCAGTTTCTATCTCAATGGCACCTTGATCTTCTATAACGGCTTCACTTTCTTTGACAGCCTGAGCTTCACTTTCTATGACAGCCTGAGCTTCGGTGCTAGGCTCTACAAGTTCAGTACCAGTTTGTGCAACCACAGCCGGGACGGCGATGATAAATATCAGCCATAAAAATGATGCTGCTGCCGACGGAATTAATTTTATTTTCATCACCAAATATCAATAAGTTTTAATTAATACTCACTATTACTAAACTAAGCTAATAAAACAACGCTATAGACAAGCAAGTTTTTGACCTAAATTGTTACTTTTACTGTGTTTAACACTTACGGACTCACATTTACTCCCGCAGAAAAAACTTACAGTACTACTGTAGTACCGAGTAGGCGTGAAAATGTTACACCATTACAAAGATTTAACTTAGAACAGGCCTTATTAATTCAACCATAATCGTAATTTTTTGTAGGTAATAATTAAATAATTTTAGGCTCTATCTCTAACTTTATACCAAACTGTTTGTGAATATTTGATCTAAGCTTGTTAGCAAAATTAATTACCTTCGCGCCAGAAACTCTGTGCGGATTGATAATAACTAAGGCTTGTTCAGCATGGACGCTAATTTTATCGAGCTTTCTGGACTTCCAACCTGCCGTATCTATCAGCCAGGCTGCAGCTAACTTAAAAGCACTGCCAAAAGGGTAACTCACTAAATCTGGGTATTCTTTTTTAAGCGCCTCATGCTGTTGTGCATCAACAATTGGGTTTTTAAAAAAACT
>JALZWI010000068.1 GCA_023299895.1 Arenicella sp.
TTTTTAATGTAATGTTTTGTAAATCTAAGTACGCAAAAAAAGGATATGACATGTATGTTATTTTTAGTCGGTTAGTTTTAATCACATTTTGTATTTCAGCACCTCTTATGTTGCACGCGGATGATGGACACCATAAAAAACATCATACTACTCATACTGAACAGTATATCCAATCGAGCAAAAATTTTTCCTATAGAGGAGAAGAAGGATTAAATTACACGGAAGAATACAAGCTAGTTATTAACCTTTCAGAAATGGATTCGATGCCAAGGCACAGACCAAACGACAAGGAAGTTGGCGTGTATATGACACCTGAGCAAAATGAATTAGTATGGCAAAAGCTGAAAGATGAATTACCTGTCAGTACTAATTTCAAAATTAAAAAAGCAGAGTTTAAGTATAACAATACTGCTGATATCTTTATCGCCTTAGAGGAATCGCATGTCGATATAGAGTTTCAAGTCAGTGAGTTTTTAATTAATGCTTCACCTTATTGGAGGGCTAGTTTTGGAATTCATGACAACACACCAGCATTAAAGGAATATGTTGAACCGAGCAAATGGACTAAAGAAACTGGTTATCAATCTATTAGAAACATAATTAGTTCGAAATCTAGGCCTGTCGCCAGTGGGACACTTATTTTTGAAGGTATTTACACAGACGATGGAGAAATAGATGACGATGCTTACAATGAAATATTTGAAAGAATAGAAATCCCAATATCATTTGACCGAATGGTAGACCTACCTGATGGAACAAAAGGCACTGAAAAATTAATTAATGATGAACGCCTAGAGGCCATCTATTTAGAACCGTCAATTATAAACCTTATCCCTGATCTAGATTTCTAGCTAAATACTGTTATGAATGGATTCTTATGGTGCTGACAAGTTAATTTCTTAAACCATCATAATTTGATCGCTCGTTGTTATGCAACAACTCGATTCCATTCAGTGAACGCATTTGTCCTAAGGGAACGAAAATGACTCGCTTTAATTAAGTGGCGAGAAAAGGAGTTCAATATGTTAGTCCTATCAAGGAAAGAAGGTGAATCAATAATTTTAATACTACCAAGTGGTGAGGAGATACGCATCTGCCTCACTCAGTATGTTGGTCAGCAAACAAGAATCGGTATAGAAGCACCAGATAAAGTAACTATTCTTAGAGAGGAACTGGGGGGCAATCAAGTCTAGCTATGTTTTCGAGAGAGCCTAAGATATTTGTTTCCATTTCTTTGTGATGTGATATGTGTGTATTGTCTTATTTATGAAGAAAGGAATTATTAACCAAGCAATCCCCATAGTAAAAATAGCTAGTACAAAACTGCCGAAAGCAAGAAGCCAAGCCTGCTTGTGCGCTAAGTAGAAAAAACCGAAAAGGAAACACCAAATTGGCGCATTCTTATATCTCACGGTCATATTTCCTTGTGGGTTGGTGAAGCTCATATCGTTGCTATTTCCCAGAGAGGAGGCACTAATGCTCATTACAGGCGACCCACACCCAACACAAGATTCTGCCTTGTCTGATATTTCTTTATTACACTCACTACATTTAATTAACGCCATGTTTATCCTTTTTTAAAATCTATTTTATCCGACTTGCACACTCTAAATGATCTTAGCTATAGTTACAATTCATCAAGGTCCCTAGCAATAAGGAGATAACCGCGGGACACCCACTTAAACAACTTTTGATATAGCACTTTGATTTAGCACACCGTTACCGAAATACGGTTATTTTTTTTCGACTACTAAACTGGCCGTATTTAAACTACAATGGCCGTATATGAGTAATAAAAACATAAATACGGCCACAATTGATCACATACGACAGAAATACGGCCAAAAAAACTTAGATTTTAATCTACCTGAACTCAATAGCTCATTGACCGCAATAGTCATAGAAGTGCCCGAGCGTACACTTCGTCGTTGGTTGGCTCAGTGGGTTGAATCAAACCAACTTACTAAAACTGGCCAGAAGCGTGGCACGCGCTATTCTTATAATTTAAGCGCAGAGACTCACTTACAACCACCTGCATTTCTACACAGCATAGAAGCGAATAAGCGCCCAGTAGTGTTAGCCAAACTCCGTGACCTATGGACACACAATTCGACGGCACTTGAAGGTAACACCCTCACATTAGGCGACACAAACGCGATACTTGAACTTGGTTTAACTATTTCAGGCAAACCATTACGCGAGCATCATGAGATTATTGGTCATGCCAAAGCGATTGAGCTAATTTACCAGATCAGTACGCAAACACTCGACAAGGAAAAATTATTTGCGTTGCACAAAGCAGTACAAACAGAAATAGTCATTGATATTTATCAACCCGTGGGCAGGTGGAAAGTAGAAAGGAACTACACAAACTCAATGACATCAGCAGGTAAGCAGGTCACGATTGAGTATGCAGCACCAGCAGATATCGATGGTCTGATGACTCAATTAATTGAAACAATCAACTATTGGGACATTGACGCAATCACGCCGGAAAACGCGCATGAGAGTTACGCAAAAATTCATTTGGCATTTATACATATCCATCCATTTGCTGATGGAAATGGCCGCCTAGTAAGACTTATCGCTAATTTACCATTGCTCAAAGCAGGCCTTCCACCGCTGTTAATCGACCAAAGCAAGCGCCGTGAATACATCACCTTACTCGCTGATTATCAAAGCGTCACCCCTGCACCCAAACTTGATGAATATTCTAAACATAGCTTTTGGCCGCAGCCTGAAACTGTTGAACCATTTAGTAATTTTTGTGCGAACAACTATCGAACAACTATCGAACAACGGCAGAAGCACTAAAGTAAAAACGCATTTGTCCTGAGACTTCTATAGTGACTTGCAATAGTTAAGTGACGACCAAGGTTGAACAAATTATAAACCGAAGCATGAACGTCCAAAAAACGTTGTGCTTGATGCACTGATTTAAAACACCTCATCACTCGTTCTCGAACTCGTGTTGGTTGATGAGAGTAGCTGCCCTTGGGGTATACGATTATTCGCATACTGAGAAGTATCGTGAATTGAATCAGGAATCAGCTCTCGATGAGCAACGTCATAACTACGCAGTTTATCGGTCACTATTTTTCTAGGCTCACCGTTGTGAGTTTTCATAAGCCTTTTAAAGAATCGTTTAGCCGCTAAGCCATCACGTTTACCTTGTAAAAACACATCAAAAATCTCACCATCTTGATCCACAGCTCGCCACAGATAGTGTTGCTTTCCACCTATTCGAACAAAGTACTTCCTCAAAGTAAAATGTGTCTCCGAACCAAGAATGATTTCGTCTAAGACGGTGTGAATATTTAGAACCGAACTTAATACACCAAAGGCGAATAGCTTCGTAACTGACTATTATTCCGTGTTCTGCTAATAGATCCTTACCTATATGGGGTATAGGTAAGGGGCGTGAGCTTGGAGCGGAACCTCTCTATCTTGATCTACTGCACGCCAAAGATAACGTTGTTTGCCACCAATCCGAACATAGACTTCGTCTAAGTAAAAAGCATCTCCGTACCCTTGATGATTTCTTCTTAGACGTCGAGAGTATTTAGAGCCAAACTTAATACTCCAAAGCCTGTTTGCTTTATAACTAACGATAACTCCT
This sequence comes from Arenicella sp., assembly GCA_023299895.1. The sequence continues at coordinate 3,620 of JALZWI010000068.1, forward strand.
CGTTGCGCCAATCGATCTTCAACATCACGATGGCTAAGATTGAAGCAAAAGTATGCCCAAACAACATAACTAATAATTCCAGGTGGAAAACGATGGCGTTTGAAAGTATTCATCCTTGAATTATCTCACTTTCATGAGTTAACTTGTCAGCACCCTGTACACTAACCAGCTGAGCTACATAATCATTTTCTTGTATTCTGTCCTTGAATTACTACTCCTCAATTTCTACTTCACCCCCTAAAACTATAAGTCGTGTACTCTAAATCAATTTCCCATAAAAGACCTATTTAAAGGTCTTTTTATTTGAAATAATTGATATTATGACCTATAATTAGATCTATATTTGATACTTTATTGGGTAAAGAAAATGAGCAAAGTAAGTAACATTTTGGCGGATAGTTCCGCAAGTATTTCGGAATTGAAAAAGAACCCTATGGCAATAGTTTCTGGTGGTGAGGGTTTCCCCGTAGCAATCCTCAATCATAATCAGCCAGCTTTCTACTGTGTCCCGGCAGAAGCATGGGAGAAGATATTTGATAGGTTAGAAGATATAGAATTAGCTGCTTTGGCTAATGAGCGCATGGGCGGCGAGAGAGTAAGAGTTAGTTTAGATGACCTATAGACTCGATTTTGACAGGCGTGCTCTGAGGGAGTGGCATAAACTCGATTCATCTATTCGAGAACAGTTTAAGAAAAAACTAGAAGAGCGTTTGGAAACTCCCATTGTTTTATCGTCCAAGATTTCGGGGGCAGATAATTGTTTTAAGATTAAGTTGCGCTCTGTTGGATATCGCTTGGTTTATCAGGTAATAGAAAAAGAGGTCGTAGTATTGGTTCTTGCTGTCGGCAAAAGAGAGCGAAACGCTGTTTATAACGCAGCATTAAATAGGGTGCTGACAAGTTAACTCGGTGACATGAGATAATTCAAGGATTAATACTTACAAACGCCATTGTTTTCCACCCGGAATTATTAGTTATGCAGGTGTTGTCAGACACACAGCGACATTTACAAAAACGAGATATTTTCAAACAACTGTAGTGGCATAGTTAATTTGGCTGCTTAATTAGAGATCTCTACACGGGTATTCACATAAGTGAGGTTATGTTAAATAAACTCTTTGCTAACTCTAAGAACAAGATCTATGTCTACTGTTTGCCCAAAGCCGTCAGTCGATATAAATAAAAAAGGCAACCGTTAAGCCCCCTAATTGAACAGAAACACTCTTCTACGAATGAGTCATTAAGTATCGTAATTAAACTTGTTTTCTTTGATAATGCGTTGGCATGCCTATTTAACTATTGAAGCGTTTCTGAGTAATACTTTGAGTATGCTTTTATTAAAATTAAGTTCGAATAATGATAAATAAAAATAACTACTTCAAAATATCTTTGAGTTTGCTTCTAGTAGTAGGTCTAACACATAGCATCTATGCTCAAGAGGAAAATACATCTCAAGAAGATATTTTAGTTCAAGAGGCCGTACTTAGCTCTGATCAGAACCTGAGTAACCAGCTAGATGAATTGAGTCTGGTCATACAAGAAAAAAACAAAGAACTCAGCAAACTAAAATCTAATATTGGCGCACCTGGCTCTAACCCAGAACTCGACAAAGAAATGGCAACTGCCATTCAACAGTTGGACACGCTCAACAAAAGCTTTGAACAATTAGCGATCGGTTACATAAATTTAGATGAAATTGATGTCAATCAACCAGAATTAACATGGCAAGAGGAGCTAACGTTAGCGGTTAAACCACTACTTGAAAATTTACGAGGCTTAACCGAACAACCTAGAAAACGAGAGAATTTACGTCAACAGATTTCTTCACACAAAGCCACTAAAGAGAAAGCTGGTCAAGCACTGTTATCCATTGGTAAATTGCTAGAAAATGACCCTTCAGCGAGCCAACAAGAACGGCTTAAAAATGTTCAAAATAAATGGCTTCGGGTGAAAGAAAATGCGGAACAAGAACAACAGTTAGCGCTCTATCAATTAGAAAGCTTAACGGGTGTGGATAATCATTGGTTTGTTAATCTAAAAAAATCAACTGTCTCTTTTTTCCAAGATCGAGGTTTAACGATTGCCTTGGCATTTTTAGTGTCTATCTTAATTTGGTTGTTCTTAGTCTGTTTTCGAAAATTAATTGATCGTACTGGTAGCGCAAAGACTAAACATACAAAACGTACTACTTACCGCATTATTGCTTATATGCAGCGTTTGTTAACGATTGTATTGATTATTATTGGCGTATTAACTGTGTTTTTTATACGCGGTGACATACTGCTACTTATCATTACACTTGCATTGTTGTTTGCGGGTGCACTTGGTTTAAAGAATTTTTTACCGCAGTTTATATCCGAGAGCAAACTACTATTAAATATTGGCAGTGTTCGTGAGTATGAGCAAGTCTTAATCGACGGAGTCCCTTGGCGAGTAGCGACTATCAATATCTATTCAAAACTCACTAACCCAGAAATTCAAGGAACGCTAAGGCTGCCAATTGCAGATTTAAAAAACTTGGTATCGAGGCCTATAAAAGAAGAGAAATGGTTTCCGAGCTCGATTGGGGATTGGGTAGTGGACGCAGACAATAAGTTGTATGAGGTCATAAAACAAACTCCGGTGGTGGTCGAATTACAAAGTGCTCAAGGAACCAATAAATTGGTGCCGACGCCTACTTATTTTTCTGCTGGATTCGTTAACTTATCAAAGTCTAAACATATTCGTATAACGAGCACGTTTGGCGTCAGCTATGAGTTACAAAGTATTGCGCTTAGCGAAGTTCCAAAAGTATTCGAAGAAACTATAACCAAGCACTTATTGAATGCCTCTTTAGATACAGATGATATTGATGTACGTGTTGAGTTTTCAAAGGCTGGAGAATCCTCTCTTGATTATTTAGTCATTGCAAACATAAATTCGATTGCGTCTAAGTATTACTATCGAATAGAACGAGTGATTCAGCAAGCCTGTCTTGAGGCATGTAATACTCAGGATTGGGGTATTCCCTTTCCTCAGCTTACTATTCACCACTCCCCTTCATGATTGTGGATATAATTTAAAACCACTTCAATTTTTTAAACAGCCAGTATTGGATCGCGATAATTATTGAAAGGCCGACAATAAAGATCCAAAAAGCATAGGGGTTGTCCGCGCCCGGCATGCCGCCAATATTGATACCAAGCAAACCGGTTAGAAAACCTAACGGTAAAAAGATCGCGGTTATAATCGACAGTGCGTAAAGACGATTATTTTGTTGTTGTGCCATCTGACTTAGGTAAGCCTCTTGCAGTAAAATGGCGCGTTCGCGTGCAAGATCTAGATCTTCTAAGTAACGAGAGACACGATCCGATTCTTCTCGTAACAACATGCGGTCACGCTCACTCAAAACATTAGTTTCAAGGTAATTTAATCTATCTAAAGCATCACGTTGTGGTGCCATATAACGTCGCACTGCCGCTATTTGACGTCGTAACGAACCTATTATTGATCGAAATTCTGCAGGTTCAAGCTCTTCAAGCCGCTCCTCAGCATCACTTAATTCGTCCTCAATGCTGTTGACGAAATCGCCTACTTTATCGGCCATCTTATCGATTAAAGTCGTCAGGAACTCACCTGAAGTCTTTGGGCCTTGCCCTTCATTCAAATCCGCATGAATGTCTTGTATAGATAAAATGGGTCGGCGACGAACACTCACTATTCGGTTTTTTTGAACAAGTAGACGTATCGAAACCATATCCTCTTGGTTGTTTCCAGGGTTCGCATTTAAACCACGCAGAATCAACATAAACCCGTCATTGACTTTAAATGAACGCGGCCTAGTTTCTTCCGCTGTTAGTGCGTTAACAACAAGCGATTCAAGCCCTGCGTCATTCTCTAGCCAATGCTCAGAATCAGGTTCTGAGAGATCTATATGTTGCCAAAGCAACTGCCCCTCACCAAGAGACATTGATTTAGTACTCTCAATAGGAGTATGAGTTTGATCACCATTAATAGTGCATTGGATAATAAATATACTTTGGTTTTTATTCATAATTAACGTTTCGATTAACTAACTCCTTGCTTAAATAATGATAAGAATTATAACGTGAAAATATGGTTTCTATTCTTAAATAGTCAACCGTCAGTATATGCCTAGCCTTTATCCTACTTTTTAATACATCTATTAAAAATAAGACGATGCATCACTTCCTTGCGTTAACTAATCCTGAATTTTAATCGCAATCGGTTTCTCAGTGTGTAAATGAATATCCCGTTGTGGATATGCAATAACTATACCTGCTTCGTCAAATGCTGCGGATATCGCGAAGCGAATTTCACTTCGAACCAGACGTAAGGATTTTCCATCACAAATATCGCACCAAAAAAAGGCATCAAAAATTAACGCACTATCACCGAAATCTTCAAAAATAAACTCAGGCCGAGGTTCAGTTAAGACTTCTTTTTGTGAAGTTACACAATGGCTAATTATCTCAAATACTTTCTTTGGGTCTGAGCCATACGCTGCACCTACGCGCACTGATGTTCGTATAAGTCCGTCGAGTAACGTCCAATTGATTACGATATTTTCAAGCAACTTACTATTGGGCACCAAGACATGAACACCATCAGTACGATGTACCAATGTCGAGCGTGTTCCCACATTTTTTACGGTACCAAAGAAACCCTCTATTTCAATAAAATCACCAACACGAATGGGTCTCTCAGCGATTAAAATCCAACCACTAATGAAGTTATTAATAATATTTTGTGCCCCGAAACCAATACCAATCGCAATAGCACCAGTAGCAAAAGCAAATACTGTGATTGGAATGCCTAACAGGCTCATAACAGTAAAGGCTATTAATACAAAGATAAAATAAAACGAAATACGTTTAATAATATTGACTGCGTCAGCACGCAGTTCTGTTCTATCTAGTCGCCTTGCTAAGAGATATTCAACCAAACGACTCATTAAATAACCTGCGTAAACTAATACCACAACCAGTATAACGTCGCCAATTGAAATGACCGTACCACCTGCAGTGTTAACCAGCTCGAAATTCCAGAAAGATTTGAGTTCTTGCATTACTGAACACCTAATTTGGCTACTTTGAATTGAATTATTGTTAATGTATGTGAATCGCTAATATCTTTCAAACTGAATACGACTAAAGCCTGTGAAACCATATTAGAAGTATGGACATAAAAAATTTTCTCCATCGAGGTCATTCTATTATCAGTATTAATCATTCAAGTAGTAGCACTAAAAAATTGACTATTACCGCCATTGATTGCTTTTTTAATTCTCGCTTTCATTAAATGCTTGATGAAAATATTTGTCGAATTAGTGAATTTGCAAAAGATAGAATTTAGTTATCCAATTATAATATAAAAATGTGAAAGAGCTGATTGCATTACAAATGCCGCAGATCTTATAAGTCGATTCTAGTAAATTCCAGAGGTCTAAATGTCAATTATTATTCCAGGTGTAAGAAATAAAGATAGAGCAACTACCGCTGATATTATTGTCGAACAAATTGCTTTATGTAAAGCAAACTTAGAGTCTATTGAGCGTATAGCAAAATTTAGAATAGCTCGAGAAATGAGAGATGAAATTAATCGGAGGTTAAGAAGCTGCCATGATTTTTTAGGGATGGGAGGTTCAAGGAAAAAGGGATGTCTTTATAGAGAAGTTGGGCACAGTGAAAAGGAGAATTTAGTTTGCGAGCATGCAATACCAGTTACTGCATTAGTTTCTCTTTACCAGAAAGGAGTGCCATTTGAACAATTGGTTTTCTATCCCGTCTCACTAATCTCAAAAGAATCTGATAAACGATTTGAATCATTAGGGTTAGTTAAATCAGGCCATAGTGAGGAGATACCATTTCTTCGTTATTACAAAGCTGATATTCAAATCGAGACTCATCACGGCGCCAAAATTGAATGCAATAAATGGTCTATGGATGACCACTGGAAACTTATAGAACAAACTGCTGAATTGAATTCGATTAAAAATGAAGTAGATCAAAAATTGAATTAAATAGGTCAGTTTGAGATCAAGCTTTACGCTCCAACAAATCTAAAAACATTTTGTATCATCCCCCTAATCATTAATCTGAGGCCTACAG
>JALZWI010000069.1 GCA_023299895.1 Arenicella sp.
GAAATTGTTCATGAAGATGATGCCATGCTCGTTATTAATAAGCCTGCAGGCTTGGTTGTGCATCCTGGGGCAGGCAACCCAGATGGCACGCTATTAAATGGTCTGCTTCATCATTTACCAGAGTTACGATCACTGCCTCGGGTTGGCATAGTGCACCGTCTTGATAAAGATACGTCTGGACTTATGGTGGTGGCTAAAGTTGAGCAAGCCCGATTAGGTCTAATTGACCAGTTAGTTGATCATAGCTTACACCGAGAATATTTAGCGCTTACCCATGGTCGAGTTATTTCTGGTGGAACTGTAGATGAACCAATCGCGCGCGATAAGAAAGATCGACGTAAAATGGCCATTAATATGATGGGTAAAGAAGCGGTCACTCATTATCGAGTTGATCAACGTTTTCGAAATCATACTTTGCTCCGGGTACAGCTAGAAACTGGACGGACTCATCAAATCCGAGTTCATATGAACCATATTACTTTTCCATTAGTAGGTGATCCGGTGTACGGCCGCAGGTTATCAATTCCAGGTGATTGCGCGCCGCAATTAGAAAATCAGTTAAGACAGTTTAGACGTCAAGCTCTGCATGCGACTAAAATTGAATATGTACACCCCATTCGTGGTGAAGTTGAATGGTCTCATCATGCGCAATGATATCGAGGCGCTCATTAAGTCGAATATCTCGACTCGGACTCAGGACAATACTTTCGGCAAAGTCATGATGAGCCTGCTACCAGTGCTTCTTTTGATCGTTCTGATCTTCTTCCTCTTCCGTCATCAGATGAAATCCGCCGGACGCGGCGCGATGAGTTTTGGTAAGTCCAAGGCTAAGCTTCTTTCTGCGGACTCTGCGAAAGTGACCTTTAAGGATGTTGCTGGCATTCAGGAAGCAAAAGAAGAGCTCTTTGAGATCGTCGACTTCCTTCGCGATCCACGTAAATTTCAGGCCCTCGGTGGCACCATTCCTAAGGGGGTCCTCATGGTAGGCCCTCCTGGAACAGGGAAAAGCATGTTGGCATCTCGATTGCCAGGAATTTTACCTGAATTGACTAACGAGCAAGCTCTTGAAGCAGCGGCTATTCAGTCGGTTGCAAACGGTCAATTTGATTTAAGCCTTTGGAAGCAACGGCCATTCAGGTCACCTCATCATTCAGCATCTGCTGTTGCTTTGGTAGGCGGTGGTTCAAGTCCAAGGCCTGGTGAAATTTCATTGGCACATAAAGGCATACTATTTTTAGATGAATTTACTGAATTTGCTCGATCAGCATTAGAGCAGTTACGCGAACCGCTAGAGACGGGAGTAATCAACATCGCTCGAGCGAATCAATCGGTTCAGTATCCCGCAGATTTTTTATTAATCGCTGCTTGTAACCCTTGCCCCTGTGGTTATCTGGGTGAAGATCGTTGTAGTTGCAGTGCGAATAAAATCGAAACTTATCGAGCGAAGCTATCGGGACCAATGCTGGATCGAATCGATATGCATGTTCATTTACCAAGAGTTGCCACCAGCGTTCTGCAAGCGCATGATCCTAATGTCGAATCATCAAATACAATTATGCGCCGTGTTGAATCGATTAGATCTAGACAACAAGATCGCCAGTCTGTGTTTAATAGTGAATTAAGCGGTAAGACACTCGATCAACACTGTTACCTGGATAAAAAAAGCGCAGAATTTTTAGAACATTCAAGTGAACGTCTACTGTTATCTGCGCGAGCTTATCATCGGATTCTTAAGCTCGCACGCACAATTGCTGATATGACAAACAGTGCTGAGATTAAACAGTCACACATTGCTGAGGCAATTGCTTATCGCAGTTTAGATCGTAAGTGACTATTTAAAAAAAATAGTTCTGACATTTTTTTCATGATTTAGCATGAAGACATGAGTCATCTGTAACGCCTTGTTTCAATTTCTTTGATGGTGAAACCTTAATGGCTTTTTATGAGCTTGAATGCAATAATTTGTATATGATTAATTAAAGGGTGTTTTTGTAAATTACCCTGTGAACTAGAGGGCTAAATTATGAACTTCAATCGTAAAAATTTCTTTTCTATAGTCATTGCCGTATTACTGGTGCTTCCTTCTTTATCTTTGGCGCATCATTCCACTGCTGGTTTTTTTGATCGCAACACTAAGGTTGAAATCGCCGGTGTTATAACCGATATCCGGTGGAGAAATCCACATACGGTTTTTGAGCTGGATGTGAAAAATGAAGATGGTAGTGTAACTGCTTGGTCTGTTGAGTCCGGAGCGCTAAGTGTGCTTAGAGCTCAGGGGTTAACTAACGCAGTGATTGATGTTGGTGATTTTGTGAAAATACTCGGTGATAAATCTTTGCAGAATCGACCAGAAACTTTCGCACGGAGCATGCTTGTACCATCGGGAGAAGAGGTGCTACTTACTCTGGGTGCACAAAAATATTTTTCTTCGGCGAGCGATGTTAGTTTGATGCGCGGTGGCTTTGATGAAGTTCAGGTAGCTGAGGCTCGACGCAATGCCGAGGGAATTTTTCGGGTATGGAGCCGAATCAATGAGGATGCGAGTTTTCTGAGGCCAATATTCGAGACTAATGAAACGGCTAGGTTCCCATATACAGAGCATGGTAAAATTGTATTAAGTAGCTGGGATGCGAGTGCGGAATCTATCCTAGGTTGTACTGAATGGAATATGCCGCGGCTTATGGGTAATCCATTGCCTATGGAGTTTGTTTATGAGGGTGAAAACATTCTTATACGCTTTGAGGAGAATGATAGTCGGCGCACTGTTTACATGAATGCAGATACTGATTCAGCGCCAGATGAGCACAGTCTGATGGGCTATTCTATTGGACATTGGGAAGAAGATACATTGGTCATTCAAACTTCTCATATTTTGGAGAATGCCTACGAGATGCCTGTGAGTAACCAAATTACACTCGAGGAAAAATTTACAGCGATCGAAGACGGCACAGTTTTGAACTACGAAATTGTTATCACGGATCCCGTTATGTTGACAGAGCCTGTTATCAAAACGAGCACTTGGAATTGGCGACCTGAAATCGAAGTTAACAGTTACTCTTGTGAGGTATAACACGTGATTTAGAGCCTGGCATGAACCTAGGAAATCATTCTAAGCGGTCAGCAGGGTAGAGCTCTTTGATTTTTTTTTCCACCATGGTGAGGAGAAAGAGTGGGAACATGAGTTCGGTGGTCAGTCACGTAGCTATTTAGATAACGGTATGGTGGCGATTACTTTAAATTAGGTGTCGCGGTATTAGGGTCGCTGGTGTAGTTTTACGCAAAGACCCTCAATCAATTGGATTCTGAACTAAATACGTCAACCAGTCGTTTTTGAAACTACAGCTTGTAATGAAAATTTTGGTATTGATCGGATCGAAGGGAAAAAATATGAATAGCTTATTCAGTGCTCAGACTTAGGTGATGAGTATAGGTTTCCAAGCTAGACCAGTTTAAAGAAATTAAGATAAGCTACGATAGTTCTTTCACTAGAGCCAATACTTCATCAACATGAGTCTTAACTTTAACTTTACGAATCTCATGGCGTAATTTGCCTTTAGCATCAAAAATAAAAGTGCTGCGTTCGATACCCATATAAGTTTTGCCGTACATACTTTTTTGTTTGATTACCTCAAAAGCATTGCACAGTTCTTCATCAGAGTCAGAAATTAAATCAAAAGGAAATTCATGTTTGTTAATAAAGTTTTGATGCGAGCGAATGCTTTCTCGTGACACACCTATTATTTCGGTATTAAGCTTTTGGAAATCTTTATAAGCATCTCGGAAGTTCTGACCTTGTGTCGTGCACCCAGGTGTATTGTCTTTAGGGTAAAAATAGATCACGACATTTTTACCTTTTAGGCTTCTTAGCTTTAGGTTTTCATCTTTTGTGGTGGCCACAGTTTGGTTAGGGATTGAGTTACCAATTTTCACGCTCATGTTTATTTCTCAGTTAAGTGATATTAAAATTTTTTAATCAATGATAGGCCAGTTTTTGTGTTCTGCATGTGCACGTAGTTTACCGTCTGGAGTTACAGCGACTGGATTGTCGGCGATTTCTAACAAGGGTAGATCATTGATTGAGTCACTATAAAACCAGCTATCATTCATATCAATTGTTTGTGTCGACAGCCATTCGTTGAGCCGAGAAATTTTTCCAGCTTGAAAGCATGGAGCCCCAGTGACTTTACCGGTGTATTGGTTATCAATAAATTCAGCTTGGGTCGCGATCAGTGTTTCAATTTCTAGTAAATCTGCAATTGGGCGGGTAATGAAATCATTGGTGGCGGTAATAATGACTAAAGAATCACCCTTATTTCGATGTTGTTCGATTAACTCAGTTTTGCCTGTCGAAATCATAGGTTTAATGATTGAGTCTATAAATTCATTGCGCCATTGCAATAATTGCTCAAGAGGATATTGTGTGAGTGGAAATAGTTGGAACGTTAAGAATTCAATAATATCGAGTTCACCATTAATATAGAGTTGATAAAACTCATCTTGTTTTTGTTCATGCAGCGTTTTATCAACGGCGCCTATTTCAGCGAGATAGTGCCCCCAAGCATGATCACTGTCTCCGTTTAACAGTGTATTGTCTAGATCAAAAAGAGCCAAAGCCACGATGTATCTCCAAAAAAAAGTTTGAATTTGTTAAGTTAACTAAAATAATGACAAGATTATGATTATAATGGGTAAAACAACGATAGTCCGTTGTTAATTTAATTGAGATAAACTTATTCTCCTTAATGAAAAGCTTTGAACCAATTTTTGCTAACGATGGATATCGACCTAATGTCGGTATTATTATCTGTAATGAAAAAGGACAAGTCTTTTGGGCGCGTAGAATTAATCGCGATGGCTGGCAATTTCCTCAAGGTGGCGTGAGTCGCAATGAGACATTATTGGACGCAATGTATAGAGAATTACAAGAAGAAACGGGCTTAATACAAAAACAAGTTAGTATTGTGGCGCATACTAAAGAGTGGTTGCACTACGATTTACCAAGCCGTTATTTACGTCGATCAAGCCGCACGCAAAACCGTAAAAGACCTCGTTTTAAAGGCCAAAAGCAAGTTTGGTTTTTATTGCAATTGCTAGAAGATGATTCTGTAGTCGATCTTGAAGCTGGCTTGGTCAATCCGGAGTTTGATAGTTGGAGATGGGTCGAAACAAATGTTGCACTTGATAATATAGTGGACTTTAAGCGTTCGGTTTACCAAAAAGCATTATCTGAACTTGGCCAATATTTACCTAATAGTTAGCTTATGAAGATTTTGATGATATCAAACAATATTAATTTTTTAACCGTACTGATAATCGGTATGTTGTCATTCAATGCTCAACAAGCCGCAGGTCAATCAATTAATGTATTAACTAAGGCTGACATCGCTGATGCTGTAACTGGGAACGCGCGTAAAAATATATTCCCAAATAAGCTAGTGTTTAATAGTGAAAATGGACAATCTTACGACGGTAATGTTCGTTATACGTTCGATGAAAAAGTACACCAAGATATGGCTAAGGTGTATTTGCAGTATCAGCCTGATTATGCCTGTTTTGTTGCAATTGATGTTGAGACAGGCGCTATCTTGAATTTAACCAGTTTTGTTAAATCGGGAGAGGATTGGGATAACCTTGTGATGCGCTCTGAATACCCTGCTGCGTCGGTATTTAAAATGATTACTGCAGCAGCAGGCATCGACCTAGGAAAAATTAATCCTACAACAGTAATCCCATATAACGGTAAGTCAACAACTCTTTATAAGGACCAAGTTTTAAATCATACAGCCAATAAGTGGACACGTGAACCAACGCTTAAAGAATCTTTTGCTAAGTCTGTTAATCCTGTCTTTGGTCAGTTAGGAGTATTTCATTTAGGGAAAGAAAACTTAACTAACTATGCTCAACGTTTTGGTTTTGATCGTCCATTGAAAAGTGATTTTGAATTACCTCAGAGTCATTTAGGACTTGATTTAAGTGTGCAGTGGGCACTTGCTGAGGCAGCCTCAGGTTATACGAGAGACATTACTCTAAGTCCAATACATGCTGCGCAAATGGCCGCGACGGTTGCCAATGATGGAAAAATGGTTGTGCCTTATATGGTGGAGTCGGTGATCCGTCCCGATGGTAAATTGCTCTATCAAGCACAAGCTAATGATAATCCTGAGCAGGTAATCAGCGCCAGCTCGGCTCAACAATTACGTAGTTTAATGACAGAAACGACACGGGTTGGTTCGGCTAGTTCGTCATTTACAGGCTTAAATAAATATAAAGTCTATAAAGATATGGAAATTGGAGGTAAGACGGGCTCTTTAACCGGCTTATCGCCAAAAGGGCGACATGATTGGTTTGTTGGTTACGCTGAAAAGAATGGCCGAAAAGTTGCCTATGCGTCACTTATTGTGAATGTTGATAAGTGGTATGTTCGTAGTGCTTATGTTGCACGACAGTTTATTTATCACTATTTTACTGATATTCAAGAGGCAGAAGAGCTTGCTAAAGCTGAAGCATTAGCAAAGTTAGAAGTGCAATCGCAAGAATAAAAAATAGTCGGTAAAGCGAACGTTTTAATTTTTTAGGAACGTACTTTTTTTAACAAAGCGGTAGTGGATCGGTCATATTTAAATGCTAATGAATGAGCTTGGCCGCCATTAGTTATGACTTCATTAGCGCCGACAATGTCATCTATCTTCCAATCACCACCTTTGACTAGATGATCGGGCAAGACTTGTTCAATCAGTGTCAGAGGTGTGTCGTCATCAAAGCTCAATACCATATCAACACAGGCTAAGCTCGCCAAAATAGACATGCGATCTTGCAGTGAGTTGATAGGACGGTCAGGGCCTTTGTTTTGACGTCTGACGGAATCATCGCTATTTGCGGCAACAACCAGGCTGCCACCTAAATTGCGAGCTTGTTCTAGATAACTGGTGTGACCACGATGTAGAATATCAAAGCAACCATTGGTAAATACAATAGGTTTAGCTAATTTATTTAAGCGAAGATTAAGTGCTCTATAGCTATAGTTTAAGCCATCTGGATTGATTATTTTGTCTTGTGTATTCACCAGATAGTTGTTTTATTAGTTTCTTGAGGGAGGACTTTAATTAGATATATTCGAAAACTTTCACAACTCTGGCTACGCCACGTACGGAGCGAGTCAATTCGGTTGCCTTGTCGGCCTCTTGTTGAGTGACGATGCCCATGAGATAAACTGTACCCCGAGTAGTAATGACTTTTACGCGGTTTGAATCAAGTCCTGTGTTAATCAATAGGCGACTTTTAACTTTTGAAGATATCCAAGTATCATTGGTCCGTGATAATAATGCAGTTTTGCCAGTGACAGTGGTTTCATCGACTACTTGTCGCACACCTTGAATCGTATTCATGTAGGTGACGACTTCTTGTTTGATTGACTGGCTATCAATCTCACCAGTTAACAATAAAATGCCATTCCATGAGTCTGGCTTTACGTGCGCAACCGTGCGTACTTCTTTATTTGATAGTAAATTATTTTTGGCATTTAGTTCAATGCTGCCGTCATCAACATATTCGCCAACAGTGCGCCTATCATGCAAGATGTCAACAGTTGCTATGGCGACGCCAGCGATGACAGCAGTAACGCAGCCAGATAGCGTTGTTATGACAAAAGCAGCGATCACTAATTTGCTGAATGCCGAGCGAATAGATTGAGTGGTTTGAGTGGTTTGAGTGTATTTTGTCATTGCGAGTATGTCTTTCAAAGTTTGGTTAATTTAGTCAAGAATATAGCTATCAATTAGATCACATAGGCAATGAATAATCAGTCCATGAACTTCTTGGATTCTGGCTGTTACGTCACCCTTGACTATAATATTGGTATCATCTTGATTGAGTGCGCTGCTTAAGCGTCCTCCGCTTTTACCATTGAGAGCGATACATCTAATCGATTTTTCATGTGCCGCTTGTACTGCTTTGATGATGTTTTCAGAGCCGCCAGAAGTGGTGATTACCATTAGTAAGTCGTTTTCTTGAGCTAGCGCCCGCACTTGTTTAGAAAAAACTTCAGAAAAATCATAATCGTTACCAATTGCCGTCAGGGTAGAAGCATCAGTTGTAAGTGTAATACCAGGCAGTTCACGCCTCTCACGATGGTACCTGTTTAATAGTTCGGCTGAGAAGTGTTGGGCATCAGCAGCAGAGCCGCCATTACCGCAAATCATCAATTTGCCACCGGCTTCAAAGCATTTGTAAATAGTTTGTGCAGTTTGTTCGATTTGCGTTTCAAGAAATTGATTTTCAAGAATGCTTTTAGCGCTGGCAGTAAAGTGTTGTTTAATTAAACTTGGTTCAGACATGGCGTTTTATCGAGTAATGTTATTTAAAAAGCGTTTTGAATCCAGTCAATCTCTGGTTTGTTCAGGTCGCCATTGACGCAAAGTATATCAAAACGACACGGTGTATTGGTTTTTTTGTGTTTTATTAAATAATGTTCGGCGCTATTACGAAGCTTATTTTGCTTACGTTTATCGACACTCTCCAGTGCACCACCATAATTACTGGACTTACGATGGCGAACTTCGATAAAAACTAAATAATCTTGGTGCTGCATAACAATATCAATCTCACCATAGCGGCAATGGTAATTTTTTTGATGCAGCTTTAATCCTTTCTTTCTAAGGAAGTTCTGCGCCAGTTTTTCGGCCCGATCGCCGAGCATCCCAGTTAGAGTCATCGTAACTATTGCTTCCTGTTTCAGTCGATTGGCTTGAATTGACAGGCAATTGGTTAATGCCCTCAAGATTTGGTAATGGAGTGGTGCCTTGCGCTAAACCGTTTTCAAATTGTGCCCAAATTGGTTGATAAATAATATCGCCTGACCTTTCAAAATGTAGAGAGCCCATATTACCTGAAATTGCTAATTCAGGATTAGTGCGCATGGTTTGGTAGTTGGAGGCTATTAGGTAGGCATCACTACCCATAGCAAATAACATATTAAGTTGGCCCGCATAGGGCGCTATATCAATAGATCGTAGAATCCAAGGCATGACTGGGAATAGCGTTTCCTCCAAATCTAGATTGTTGGCTTGATCTTGAATGCCGTTAAAGATAGATGAAGTAGAATAGACCGGCACAGTTTTGCCGCTGAAAAAATCAATTTGGGGGCGAACGATACGGCCAGCATCGTTGTCAGCAATCATAAAGATAAAATCGACATCGGAGCGACGATATGCAGAAAACTCCGGTTTGAAGCCTAAGACGTTACTGATTTTTGTATACCTTGATTGGCTTTGATTGATGTCGAATAGTTGTTTTAGTTCAACACTGTGGTCATATTGTGTTGGTGAATAAAAGATTGTTTTACTTATGTTGCCACCTTGGTTTAACCAATGTTGTTGGAACGCCTGGCTTGTGCGTTGGCCAGTTTCAGTATTGGGCACAAGCATGGCGGCTGTTACATGGCCTTGCCTTTGTGCGTAGTTGGCCACTTCAATTCCGTCTGCTTCAGGGCTCATCGTGAGCCTAGAAAATGTATTATAAGGCTGATTACTTAAGTTGATATCACCGCCTAACAAAATGGTCGGCACTCGACTATAGGGCTGTGTGGCCGCGGAGGAGTACAATTGGTTAGCGTAATCCTTACCAATTGGACCAAGAACTAAATCATAGCCCATTTGGCTAATTGATGAATAATATTGACTGATTTGATTTGGGCTGTCACCTACATCATAAAAATCAATACTTGGCTTGTAAGGCGAGAGATTGGCATCATGTAGATATTCAATGCCATCCATAACTGCAAGTGCGGCTTTGCTGAAACGGGATGTAAGTGGTAATAACACCGCAATTTTTTGTGGTGAGCTTGCGCTCCAATTATTACCAATGGTTTGTTTTTGTTGATTAATCGTCGTATCACGCCATTGATCAAATTGTGTTGGAGTCGGTGTTTGTACTGCAAATTGGCCATCGAGACTTTGCTCTAATCGGTTGCGTACAGTCACATTGGTGGTTTGTTTGATGATTGATTGGCGTACTTCAGTGCTTAAGCTATTGATTACCTGCCAAGTGTAGCGTGATGTTTCAGCTCGAGTATTTCCGACTAGCAAAGACTCGCGTTGTATCAAAGCGGAAATGGCTGAATCGTAATCATTAAGTTGTTGATAGCAAAAAGAGCTCAATAGCAGGGCATCGACTTTTTGTGTTTGATTTTCTATCGCTGCGTTCTCAAAGCTATTATTTGGTTGCTCAAAACTGTTTCCTCGTTCAAGGCTGTTTTCTTGCTCAAGGCTGCTATCAAGCAATGGCGTACCTCTATTTATTAAACTAGCAAGTCGTTGCAATGCGCTGTCAAACTGCCCTCTAGAATAATCCACATAGGCTTTAATAATGGAATAACGATTAAGTTGTATTGAGGCTAAATTATTAACAACTATGCTATCAGCAGCTTGTTCAGCCTGAACATAATCACCCGCTTGAATATAATATTCTGCCGCGCTCAACGTAGCATCGGTTTGAGCAATTAGTGTCGATTGATTATTTGCAAGCTGTTCATAATATTCAGCCCGCTCGACATTGATTTTATTTTCGTCAATATAAGGTGTTGCAGTATCCTTAGAGTTGAGCCGATCCGGGGCGCTTGCTTGAGGGGGGTCGTCAAGCACGATATCGCGGACTTCTATTGGTGATTGCTGGAGTAGAGGACTACTCGTACAGTGACTGAGAAGTAGGCTGGTAAAAACCACAGCCGTGACGCGAATTGTTTTATTGATTAAAGATAAATAAAGATGCATTTTTACAGTAATATGATTATTCTCAAAAAGCCTAGTTAAGCGAATATTATTATATCCTGAGTATACCCGATTGAGCACTAGAACAACTAACAACCCAGCCCCGAATGATAGCGCTAAACTAGGCAGTCTGTTTATAGTAGCCACGCCCATCGGTAACTTGGATGATTTTTCGTTACGCGCGAAAAAAATACTGACCGATGTTTCAATTATTCTTGCTGAAGACACTCGCCATAGTAAGCGACTTACTAATCACTTTGGAATTACCACTCGATTAAAGTCTTGCCATGAACATAATGAAGCAGAGCAGGTAGGTTGGGTAATAGAGCAGCTTGAGAAAGGCGATGATATTGCCCTGATTAGCGATGCGGGCACACCATTAATTAGCGATCCTGGCTTTGTCTTAGTGCGAGCGTTACGCCAGCGAGGCTATTGCGTACTAACGGTGCCGGGTCCAAGCTCTATTATTGCAGCCTTATCGGTGGCAGGCTTACCGACAGATCGTTTTGTGTTTGATGGTTTTTTGCCAGCAAAAGGTGCGGCTAGATCTAAACAATTAAATAACTATCTGGCAGAGCCGAGAACAGTTGTTCTGCTGGAGTCATCACATCGAATTCAAACCTGTATAGAAAATTGCGTTGAAGTTCTAGGAAGTGATCGACGTATTGTCATAGCGAGAGAGCTAACCAAGAAATTTGAGACTGTATTGGACGGGTCTACTGCCGATATAGCTGAGCTACTACAAAACGATCCTGATCAAAGCCGGGGCGAGTTTGTGTTGATGTTAGCCGGTGTAGAGCAGATTGAACAAAGTGACGCTGAAGTGCTAAAGTTATTGGCAATCTTGGAAAAAGAGCTACCGTTAAAAAAAGCGGCCAATGTGGCCGCACAAATTACCGGTCGACGAAAAAATGAAATATACCAAATGGCACTGTCAGCAAAGAGTTCCAATGAAAAGTAACATGCGTTTTTTATTGTTGATCTGCTTGCAGCTTGTGACTTCTTCGTTGCTGGCTGATTCAGGTCAACTATTTTCGAAACAAGATTTTAGTGAGCAAGACGCGGTTTTAGTTACTGATCAAGAGGGGTTAGTCTTATATCAATGGCAAGCTGATCAACTATTGGTTCCCGCATCTCTAACAAAATTACTGACAAGTTATTTAGCCATCGACAAATGGGGCTTGTCACATCGTTTTTATACCGAGTTTTATCAAAAAGACACGCAGCTATGGGTTAAAGGATATGGTGACCCTTATTTAGTTTCAGAAGAAATTGACAAAATTGTAACTCAGCTTAGTAGAAATGGCGTAAGTGATATTCAATCAATTCACATTGATTCAAGTTACTTTGAAGTGGTGCCAGTGCCGGGACGTTCATCAGCAGCCGATCCATATAATGCACCTTTGTCGGCAGTTGCGGCTAATTTTAATACTGTATTTTTACAAGAGGTGGATAATCGACTTATCAGCGCCGAGCCGCAAACACCATTAACTGAGACTGCTCAAAAACTAGTGAACGCCAATAAAGGTTTGGTGAGCAACGATAAAAAAACTCGCGTGAATCTGGTGAATGCGAATAATGCGCAAACGAACTTTGCTGAACTTTTAGCTATTAAACTCAGTGTTCCAATGCCATTAATCGAAATAAATCAACATTTACCTTCACGGGCGAAGTTAGTTTACCGACACGATAACAGCTTCACTCTGAGGGATGTCGTAACGGCTGCGATGAAGTATTCTAATAACTTTATCAGTAACCAAATTTTTTTGAAATTGGCAGAAACTTCCTTCACTGATAAGTTAAGTTTTGATCTGGCACAATCTTATATTGATGGTGTTTTACAAGATAAATTCTCTTGGCAAAATGCCAAGGTGTTAGAAGGCGCGGGTCTGTCGCGTAGTAATAAGTTAAGTGCAAATCAAATTAATGAGATATTGATTTTACTGCAGCCTTATCAAGATATTTTTAAAGAAATAATGACTACAGTTGACGCGGATGTATATGCCAAAACGGGTACATTGAATGGCGTTAGTAACTACGCAGGTTACATCAATTTTTCGCAACAACGATATCGCTTTGTGTTTATGTTTAATCGATCAACGCCATATGGTTATCGAGATCGTGTTTTGCAATCTCTCGTACAACAATTATCGACACTGGAAAAATCATAAATGCGCGGGTCGGGTCGGGGTAGTCAACACTCTATTGATTTAGATCAAGTTAATTGGAATAGTTTAAAAGAACTGATTCCTTATTTGCTTGCTTATAAAGGCCGATTAATTTTCGCCTTGTTGTGTTTAATTGGTGCCAAAGTTGCGAGCGTTGGTTTGCCGTTTATTCTTAAGCGCGTTGTAGATCAGCTAAATTCGCCAACGACAGATATGCTGGTGGTTGTGCCAGTGGCACTGCTACTTGCCTATGGATTGGTGCGCTTCTCAAATGTTCTTTTTGGTGAGCTAAGAGATACTATTTTTGGTCGAGTCACTGAGGGGGCAATGCGCCGCGTTGGTCACTCTGTTTTTCAGCACTTACATGACCTTGATCAGGCTTACCACCTAAATCGCCGTACTGGCGGGATTTCGCGTGACATAGAGCGTGGCGTTAATGGCATTAGTTTTTTGATGCGTTT
>JALZWI010000070.1 GCA_023299895.1 Arenicella sp.
GCGTTCAATCTGAGCCAGGATCAAACTCTCCAGTTCAATCTAATTACTAAAGGAATTTTTTGTTTTACAGCCAAAAATAATAAAAGCTGGGTCTCTCAATTCGCCTCGGAAAGAAACGACTTGGTTTACCGGTTTTGTATGAAACCTAATCACTTAAGAAAACGTCCACACAAATTGTTTGGTTTATATTATAAAAGAGCGTTCTTGACTTCGCCGATTCTCATCAGCGTTTCAAGGAAGGCGAATTATACGCCTTAAACTTCCCTCGTCAACCGCTATTTTGAATTAAATTCAAAAAGCTTAGAAGCATATTAGAAGCTGGTATTTCGCTTTTAATACACCCTGTCGAGGGAGGTGCATTCTACTCATTCTAGGTCGCTGGTCAATCACTTTTTGAAATTATTTTTCAGAGCGTTTTTGACTAACTTTCGGGGCTATTTAAAGCCTCAATACCTGTCTCGAGGAAGGCGCATTCTACCCATTTAAAAGGTACGGTCAACTACTTTCGTAATTATTTTTTTATGGGTGTTTTAAGCGAGTGAAACGGTCATTAGTAAGCCCTGCAAACGAGCTACTGATTATCCTTATCAGAAACCATCTATCCTTAATATCTCAATATTTATGTATTACCGTAATTATCTTCAAAACCAACAATATTGTCTTCACCTAGTTATGAACCAGATTTCACTTAAATAATTTCCAAAAATCTATTTTACTTTGACTACGTAATGCGCGCCTAAACCCAATCGGCATATAAGTAAATTTATTTTCATTTAACGTACTTACTTGGTCACCATTGAATACTTCAGCTATGCTGTTAACAACCACCGCTTAGACCAGCTTACTTTCAGTATATATATGTGCCTTTAGTATTGTGCAGCAATACATCGCCTTTAATCCAATTGCCTTGCCCATACTTTTTAGAAACCTCCCAAAGCGCAGACGAAAACACCATCATTACAACCCGCATCAAACGGAACAAGTCTAGCATTGTCAGCACACTGCAGGACAGCGCAATCTGCTGAGATTGAATGAGACTCTTTAAAAAGCCTGAGCATCAACACAAATAAAGTCCAAATCAATTTTTGCATTGACATATGCTTTTTGAGCAGCTAGTAAAACTTCATACGCATGCTGTGAACAAGCCTCACCCACCCGAATATAGCCATATCCCACTTCTGGATTGTTCGGGAACAATACCAAAATTAACTAAACCGCTATTTGAGCAAGCTCTTCAGACTCTTTGACAACTTTTTTTAAAGTTGACTTCATCAAGCACAACATGATCAGCTGGCATCACGATTAAAATAAGACCCGAGCCATCACTTATTGCTTGTAATGCTGCCAAGGCAATTGCCGAAGCGGTGTTTCGACCTTCTGGTTCGAATAGTATTTTTGCACCTTGAATGCCAAGCTGATTTAACTGCCCCCACCATAAAACGTTGTTCTTCATTACGCACAATTATCTGTCGAGCTGTCTCAGTCACGGTATTACCTCGCTTTACAGCTTGCTCAACACAGATAAGTTATCATCAATCAAAGGCAAGACCTACTTAGGATACATACCCTTTGAGAGGGGCCAGAGTCGTGGCCCTGCCCCGGCAGATAAAATAACGGGCATCATACTTAAAGTACTCTCTATAAAACGCCATTATAACAACACTTTTAACATTTAAGATACACACATAAAAATGGCGCCAAGTGGCGCCATTTTTATTCATTTATGAAAGGTGGTTTAGAACTCCATACCTACACCAAATCGATAAACATTATCTTCGCCGCCACCTTCTGACAATGAAGCGCCTCCATTAATGAAAAAGCGCCTATCACTGTTTGTGTTTTTTAATTTCAACCAATGATTGACACTTAAACCCACGGCACTTTGATTTTTGTATTGACCGTAACCTGCACTAAAAGCAGTTTTTCCTGGTCTTGATGGCTGAATAATACTTTGTAATGCAACAGCACCGGCAACACCTCTGCGCGCCTCAGTTCTAACCTCAGTTAACTGATTAACGTTGACCGCGTCTGTTCCTAAGAAACCTGGGGCCACATTGGTAAGGCGACGTTCACCACCCGCGCTACCAATAGAAAATTCATTCTGACTCCTAACCTCTGAACCATTACCAATTGCGACTGAGTTATCAAACAATACTTGAGTATCATTACCAATAGCAATGGCATTGGCACCTTCGGCTCTAGCACCATTACCAACGGCCACACTGTTATCGGTCGAAGCAAATGATCTTGAGCCGAGAGCTAAGCTGTTAGCGCCACTTGCAAAGGCATTGTCGCCGAATGCAGATGCCGATGTGGCTGTCGCAGAGGCCAAACTACCCACTGCAGTAGCTGACGCAGCTGTCGCAGAAGATTGACTACCCACTGCCACTGCAGCGGCCCCTCTAGCACTGGACTGGAAGCCTAATGCCGCTGATGCGGGGCCACCTGTGGCGACCGCTTCATGACCCAATGCGATGCTTGATACTTGGCTAGCGCTTGCATCATTACCGATTGCAACTGTATTGAGATTGAGTGCAGCTGCACCACGACCATCGCCATTCACATCACTACCAATCGCGATTGACTGGCCTTGTGTTGCAATAGCATTGTCACCAACAACGAGATTGTTATTGCCTCTAGAAGAAGCACCTGTGCCAACAACAAGACTGTCTAGGCCGCTTACGCTGTTGCCACTACCACCAACAATACTGCCACTTGAGTTTGATACTACATTGTTTGAACCAGCAACAAGGCCACCGTTTGTGCTGACAAGTGCATTTCCATCACCACCGATAATACTACCATCAACATTACTCACAGAGTTACCTATGCCCGATATAGAAGAGCTGTCAGTGTTAGCAATACTATTATCATCACCAACAATTACGTTATTGTTTGAGTCATCATCTAAAGTGTTATTTTGACCAGAAACCAAGTTGGCATCTGAACTATCGTCCACGGTATTGTTCTGACCGCCCACAACATTAGCATCCGATCCGTCATTGACCGTATTGCCTTCACCAGTTGTTACGTTCGAGTTTGAGTCGGTAATTGTATTACCAGCACCTGACACATCATTATTATCCGATGGGTCAATAAAGTTACCCGTACCAACAACACTGTTGTTATTTGAGTTATCAGTAATGGTATTACCCAAACCAGAGGCAAAGTTATTATTTGAACTAACACTAATAACGTTAACGTCACCACTAATGATATTAAAGTTACTGCCGCCGGTTACAGAGTTACCATTACCGCTGGCTAAGTTACCGTTATCGGTCACCGTATTACTGATACCATTAACCGTATTGTTATCACCAGTAGTTGAGTTCAGCGTACCAGACGAGGTATTTCCATCACCTGTCACGTCTGAAATTGAACCACTAACAGCATTATTATCACCATTGGTTATGCTGGTTGTACCTGAGACAGCATTGCCATTACCCGTTACACTAACAATCGATCCGCCGATCACGTTATTATCGCCAGTCGCGACGTTAGAATCACCACCAAAAGTGTTACCACTGCCTTGCAGCGCACTATCCGATCCACTGACCGTATTTGCATCACCACTGACCGCATTATTAATGCCGCTAATAGTATTAGCATCTCCGCTTAAGACAATATTTGATCCCGTTACTTGATTGTTGTCACCAGTTGTTGAGTTCAGCGTACCAGACGAGGTATTTCCATCACCTGTCACGTCTGAAATTGAACCACTAAC
>JALZWI010000071.1 GCA_023299895.1 Arenicella sp.
TAATATTTGAGGAAATACCATTGCAACCGCGCCTTCGACGTCCAGTAACCATTCATCTTCGCTAAGCAGATTCAGCGCACAACAGCCGTATATTTGAGGGGTCCCTGCGGCTTTAGCGGCTTGAGTTATTGCTGTTTGAGGATTGTGAGCATAACCGCAAGTTAAAAATAATAAAACACTACCCACTGAGCAAGGCAGCATTTTTTTTAAAGCATTTTCGACCGCTATCTTAGCGTGCCCATCATTGGGTAACGCACCATAGCTGGAGCCAGTGGCGATAATCGTTTTTTTGTTGGAGGGAACACTGCTAATCATCGATTTGTTTAGCTTTATATTCGCATAAATCGCTAATTATACAGGACCCGCAACGAGGTTTGCGAGCAATGCAAGTATAACGCCCATGCAGGATTATCCAGTGATGGGCATCGACCATGAATTCTTCAGGAATGAATTTTAATAAACTTTTTTCAACAGCCAATACTGTTTTTCCTGGTGCGATTTTAGTTCGATTAGAAACCCTAAATATATGAGTGTCGACAGCCATCGTTGGCTGTCCAAATGCAGTATTGAGTACCACATTAGCAGTTTTACGACCAACACCAGGTAATGCTTCTAGTGCTTCGCGATTATCTGGTACGACACTGTCGTGTTGTTCTGCAAGTATTTTACAGGTCGCGATGACATTCTTGGCTTTGCTGTTATATAGGCCAATCGTTTTGATGTATTCACTTAGGCCTTTGATGCCTAGGGCATAAATTGTCTCAGGCGTATTGGCGATAGGATAGAGCTTGTCGGTCGCTTTATTAACACCAACATCCGTTGATTGTGCCGATAAAATAACCGCTATTAGTAACTCAAAATCTGAACTATAGTTTAATTCGGTGGTTGGGTTAGGGTTCTCATTATGTAAACGAGTAAATATTTCGTGTCGTTTGTGCTTATTCACTGAGTCATTTATTTTTTAGCTTTTGCCAGAGCTGCACGTTTAACGGATGCAGCGATATCTAGTTTGATTTTGTTGTTACCTTTTTCTTTACGTAACTCTGTTAGTTTGTTCGCAGAGCTTTTGTTTTGTTGACGCTTTGCTTCTCGTGTTAATTTAGCATTAGTCTGTTGGCGTGATCGTGATGTAGCATCGGGTGAGTAATCGTCCCAACGCCAGCCTAACTCAGGTTCTTCAGCTGAGGTAATATCGACCATATCTATACAATCAACAGGGCAGGGCTCAATACAGAGCTCGCAGCCTGTGCAATCGCGTCCGATTACCGTATGCATGTGCTTAGCAGTACCCAGAATGGCATCTGTTGGACATGCTTTGATGCACATCACGCAACCAATGCAAATGTCTTCATCTATCACAGCAAGTTGTTTCGGCTTGTGAACGCCAAATTTTGGATTCAGTGGTTTGCCGATTTCCCCCAAGAGGCTTGCTAGGCCTCGAATGGTGACGTCCCCCCCCGGGGGGCATTGATTGATATCTGCTTCGCCCTCTGCTATTGCGGTTGCGTAATCAAAACAACGTGGATAGCTGCACTGTGTGCATTGAGTTTGCGGTAGCCATTCGTCAATCGCTTGTATTTTACTCATCCGATCCATAAAGCTTATTTAACGCGCATACCTGGTTGGGCGCCATCATCCGGGCTTAATACAAATAAGTCTGATCCACCTGGGCCAGCAGCAAGCACCATGCCTTCTGATATGCCAAAACGCATTTTACGGGGTGCTAAGTTAGCCACCATAACAGTCAGTTTTCCAATTAAATCTTCTGGTTCATAAGCAGATTTGATGCCAGCAAAAACGTTGCGAGTCTCGCCATTCAAATCAAGCGTTAACTGCAGTAATTTATCAGCACCATCAACGTGTGTAGCATCAATGATTTTGACAATTCGAAAATCGATTTTAGCAAAGTCGTCATAATTAATTTCTGTTGAAATCGGATCTTTGGCGAGCGGTGAATTAGGGTCAATAGTGTTT
This sequence comes from Arenicella sp., assembly GCA_023299895.1. The sequence continues at coordinate 1,975 of JALZWI010000071.1, forward strand.
TTTGCAGTGAGTGTTTGCTTGCTGTCTTCAATCATTTTTTCGATAGACTCCGCTTCAATTCGTGTCATTAAGGGTTTGAAATTATTGATTTTCTTATTAGTTAATGTGGTCTCTATGTCGTGCCACATTAATTCGTTTGAATTCAAAAAATGTTCCGCTTGAGCTACCAGCTCAGGGAGTACTGGTTTAAGCAAAATACATAAAGAGCGAAAAGCATTAATGCCTGCGGTACAGACTTGTTGAACCTCGTCGAGCTTGCTGTCGTCTTTAATTAATACCCATGGTTTATTTTCATCTATGAATTGATTGGCTTTATCTGCCAACGTCATAATGTCACGCATAGCTTGTGAGAATTCTCGTTTCTCATATCGATCAGCAATCGATTCAGAGGCATCGATAAAAGCTTGATGTAGCTCTGGGGCAGCACTTGTTGGTGCGAGTTGTCCGTCGAAGCGTTTACTAATAAAGCCTGCACAACGGGAGGCAATATTAACCATTTTTCCGACCAAGTCAGAATTAACTCGTGCGGTAAAATCATCGAGATTAAGATCCATGTCAGCGACGTTGTTTCCAATTTTGGCAGCAAAATAGTAACGTAGATATTCAGGATTAAGGTGCTCTAGGTAGGTCTTTGCTTGAATAAATGTACCGCGAGACTTAGACATTTTAGCGCCGTCGACAGTTAAAAATCCATGTACAAAAACACCATCAGGGGTACGGTAATCGGCTGCATGCAACATAGCCGGCCAGAATAAAGTATGAAACCGCACTATATCTTTACCGATAAAGTGATACAGCTCAGTGTCAGTTGATTGATCTTTAAGCCAATAACTATTCCAGTCATCACCACTGTTATCACAATGGGTCTTATGGCTGGCCATATAACCAATGGGCGCATCTAACCACACATAAAAATATTTACCAGGCGCATCGGGTATTTCAAAGCCCCAATAAGGCTTATCACGACTGATATCCCAATCGATTAGACCGCCTTCAAACCACTCATCTAATTTGTTTGTAATCTCAGGCTGTAGCGCACCAGAGTTTTTCCACTCGCTGAGCATGTCAGTAAATTCACTAACTTTGAAAAAGTAATGTTCGCTTTCTTTCTCGATGGGTGCTTTGCCAGATAACACCGAATAGGGGTCTATTAAGTCAGTGGTGTCATAGGTTGTGCCACAGGCTTCGCAGTTATCGCCATATTGATCTGGCATTTTGCATTTTGGGCAAGTACCTTTGACGTAACGGTCAGGTAAGAACATGCTTTTTTCTTCATCAAAAGCTTGTTTGATAACCTTAACATCAATATAGCCTGACTCTTTGAGTTTGCTATAGATCGATTGGCTGATGACCTTATTTTTCTCAGTATGGGTGCCACTGTAGTTATCGAAATTGATCAGAAAACCATCAAGAGACTCTTTGTGCTCTGCTTCAATTTGGTCAATTAGTTCTTGCGGGGTGAGACCGAGTTTTTCGGCGCCCAGCATAATCGGTGTGCCATGCTGATCATCACCACCGACAAAGGTTGCTTTATTGCCACGTAGACGTTGAAAACGTGTCCAGATATCCGCTTGCACAAAACCTACCATATGACCTAAGTGTAAGGCGCCATTGGCATAAGGAAGGGCGTTGGTGACCAGTATATTTCGTTTTTTATGTTGTTGTTTGTTTGGCACGGTAGTAAGCGTTTTAAGGCGTTAATTTATTCTATGATTTGCACAGCTAATGTAACCGTTTTGTGGTGCGTCTACAATCTCAGAAGGCTTGCTTGTCTGTGTTGTTTATTGATGCATGACGTCTTCAAGACCAAGCCCGGTTAGACGTTTTATGTTTCGAATCACATAAAAGAGCGCGAACATCGTGATAACCATGCACGGCAGTACGATTACTGGGTAACTCATGAGGTTCATAGTACCCAGTTGATCATTGAAAGCTTCAGTGCCTGTTTCACTTACCACAATCCATTTGGCTAGGATGTAATTCAAAAACGCAGATAAAAAGAATGACGCGGCTAACATCCAAGTGGCTTTGACCATCATCTGATCAAATTCAATTTCTTTATCAGTTTGTTTTAAATGCGAGGCTACTTTGTCGGTATCCATCACCATATCGTTGTACAAAAAGGTACGAATTAATGGATAAGGTGTGTAAGTCGAAATGAGTGTCGCAACGGCTAAAACAAACGGGATTAATGCTTCTTTGACGGCGATGTACTCTTTCGGTAATTGTAATATACCAATGCCACCCGTTAATAAAATGCTAATGAAACCCAGAGCAGGCACAAAGGCAATTTTACGAGTCGATATAAAATCATAAACCCCCATGGCAATTGGCAAACTTAATGCAGCTATTAATGCCCAATTAGTACCCAACATGTCGTCGCCACTGAGTTTTTTAAGAATCAGGGTAGGCAGCAAAATACACACTACCATCTCGATTAGCAACTTGCTACTTTTAGGCTTCTTGTTTTTTTCGGTCGAGTTGGTGTCAGTTAATGTTTGGTCAGAAACGTCATTATGGTGTTGCTCAGAAATGTCAGAAACATTAGAGTCTGAACCATTTGGATCGATAGAATTCATTAAATTATCATTCAAGCGCAAGCTTGAAATCCAGCTTTTTCAGCAAATCAGGTTGAACAATCAGAAATTATACCGCAGGCCGATCGATGTAGTGCTAAATTCTGCCTCTAAATCATCTTCTTCAACTTCAATAGAACTGAAATCTAAGGTGACACCTATATTCTCGGTGACATAAAATTGCGCACCAATGCCATAAGAAGTGCCCTCATCAAGTGCCGGGCTGCCGATATTGGCATTGACTTCAATTCGATCGGTTAAATTGACTCGCACGCCTGCTTCAAACCCTACCGAATAACCTGTTTCGTCTTCATTAAAACCACCGCCAACGAGCGACAGGTCATCACGACGTCCTCTGACCAGCCCATAAACACTAGTTTGAGGCAATTCAAAGGTCAGGCCGACCGCAATGGTAGAAATACTATCTTCGAGATTAGAGCCAAGAATTTCGTCGCTTTCTAATTCAAAAAGTGAGGCTTGTAATAGTAAAATTCCCAGTTCAGCGCTCGCATTGAGCGCATAGCCGTCTAAGCCTAGGTCAACCGATAGGCTACCATCAGAGATTTCAAAGTCACCACTAGTAATATATTCCAATTCTACATAAGTAAAAGAGGGTGATTCGGCATAACTTGCAAAGCTAACAATTAGCGAACTTAAGCCAAATAAAAGAAGTAATAGGGATTTATTCATAATGTCTCTGTTGAAGTGGTTATTTTTCTCATTGCTATATTCTCAATGTTACGTTAAAAAAGCTAGTCTAATTAGTTATACTTATTTAACTTAAATCCAAACTGGATCATTGTCGTGACTCAGCAAAATGCATCATTAGCTAAATACATTATTGTTGAAGGCCCCATTGGGGTCGGGAAATCGAGTTTAGCTAAACGGCTAGCAGAGATACTTGGTTGCAAATTAGTTCTTGAGAAACCAGCTGATAATCCGTTCTTAGCGCGTTTTTATCAATCTCCAAAGCGGTATGCTTTGCCAACCCAATTGACTTTTTTGTTCCAACGGGTAAAGCAGATGGTACAAATGAAGCAACATGACATGTTCAATCCTGGCCGTGTCGCGGACTTTATGATGGAAAAAGACCCGATCTTTGCTCAGTTAACCCTCGATGACGATGAGTTTCGACTTTATCAACAAGTCTATCAAAATTTAAAAATCGATCCGCCAAAACCTGATTTAGTGGTGTATCTTCAGGCACCAGTGAATGTCTTGTCTGAGAGAATCAGTAAGCGGCGAGTAAAGTATGAACAAAATATTGATACCAAGTATTTGCAACGCTTAAGTGATGCCTATACAACATATTTTCACAGTTACTCTAAAACACCGTTGTTAATTGTTAATGCGGCTGAAATTAACCCAGTGGATGATGATGATCATTTTCATACTTTGGTAGACCATATTCAGGGCATAGAGGCTGGCAAACATTATTTTAATCCATTAGCGGATGTGTTCTAAACTTTTTTCACGATGTGAGTTAAGAAGTACGATAAAATATAGGATATTAATCACAAGATTTTAAAAGCAAACTAGGAGAATTTATGTCGGTCACCGTTACTACGTTTAAAAAAATGAAAGCCGAAGGTGAAAAAATTACTTGGCTGACTGCTTACGACTACAGTTTTGCTGCGTTGATTGATAAAGCGGGTGTCGATGCGATTTTAGTAGGTGATTCTTTAGGTATGGTCATGCAAGGTCATGACACGCCAGTGCCGGTAACCATAGAGGACAGTATCTATCATACTCGATGTGTAGCTCGCGGTGTTGAAAATGCCATGGTTGTGGGTGACCTTCCATTTGGCAGTTACCAAGTTAGTAAGGAACAGGCATATCAAAATGCAGTACTCTTGATGCAGGCAGGTGCTCATGTGGTCAAGCTCGAAGGCGGTGAGTTACAAGTCGAAACCATTCGTTTTTTAACTGAACGAGGTATTGCGGTAGTTGCGCATATTGGTTTAACACCGCAATCAGTACATGCACTCGGTGGCTTTAAAGTGCAAGGTCGGGGAGATACAGCGCAAGGTTTGATTGATGACGCTATTGCTGTTGAACAAGCAGGTGCCTGCGCAGTAGTATTAGAAGCAGTACCACAAGCATTGGCGAAAACCATTACCGAAAAAGTTGGCATTGCAACCATTGGCATTGGCGCTGGTAAAGACTGTGACGGTCAGGTATTGGTATTACAAGATATGATCGGGGTGTATCCTAAGCGCAGCCCTAAGTTTTGTAAGAACTTCATGCAGGGTGCTGAATCAATTGGCGCAGCTATTAAACAGTATGTTGCGGACGTGAAAGCGGGTATTTTTCCAGCAGAGGAACACACCTTTAATTAGTCAAACAGATGTTTTGTTTTCGTGGCAATAGTTTAGGATGATAGATATTTTATTAAGATCAAGCTGTACCCAAAAAAGGAACCCAAGTTATGCATAAAGCACAACGAGTTTCATCACTGCGAGCTGCAGTATCTTCGGCTCGCAAAGAGAAAAAGACCATCGGTTTTGTACCGACGATGGGGAATTTACACGAAGGACATCTTGAATTAGTCAAAGTCGCTAAGCAGCAGGCTGATTTTGTAGTCGTCAGTATTTATGTTAATCCCACCCAGTTTGGTGCGAATGAAGATTTATCTTCCTACCCGTCAACGCCAGAAGAAGATGCTCGTTTATTAGCCGAAGTTGGCGCTGATTTATTATTTTTACCAACTCAGGAAATTATGTATCCTGGTGAGTTGGAGAAGCAGACGGTAGTTTATGTGCCTGATATGGGAGATCGTTATTGCGGTCAAGATCGTCCTGAGCATTTTTATGGTGTTAGCACGGTCGTTAGCCGATTTTTTAATATGGTACAGCCAGACGTAGCGGTTTTTGGTAAAAAAGATTTTCAGCAATTGGCCATTATTCGTCGAATGGTAGAAGACCTTGCTTATCCCGTTGAAGTAGTGGGCGTGAAAACAATTCGTTCAGATGATGGTCTAGCCTTATCATCACGTAATGGTTATTTAACAAAAAAACAATTAGCAAGTGCTCCTAAGTTACAGCAAGCTTTGCAAACATTGGCTAAAGGTCTGATAGATGCAATAGGTTCGATTGAGCAATTAGAGCAAACTGCGAAAAAATCATTAAGTGATGTAGGTTTTGAACCGCATTATTTAACGGTATGCAGACAATCGGACTTATTACCTGCTGACAAGGGTGATAAAGAATTGGTTATTTTAGCAGCAGCCCAGTTGGGCGAAGCGCGATTAATTGATAATCTCGAAGTCAGTCTCGATTAACGAATGATGTCTTTGTCTTTGTAGCCTAATAGATAAAGGATGCTATCTAGCCCATGTGTTGACATCGACTGTTTAGCAGATTCTCTGACTAATGGCTTAGCTCTGAATGCAATGCCTAACCCTGCGGCACTAAGCATTGGCAAATCATTCGCACCATCTCCGACGGCAATAGTTTGCTGTGGATCGATGCCTTCTTGTTGAGCTATTTGGTTTAGTAAAAGAGCTTTACGATTACCATCAACAACTGGATGAACAACACGACCAGTTAATTTGCCATTGTCAATTTCTAAAGTGTTGGCGTGCACGTAATCAATACCCAATTTATCTTTAAGATAATTACCAAAATAGCTAAAACCACCAGACAAGATAGCAGTTTTAAACCCATAGGCTTTGAGATTACTGATTAAGCATTCAGCGCCTTCCATCATCGGTAAATTTTTAGCAATATCGGCTAGCACAGATTCACTTAAGCCTTCAAGCAATGCCATTCTCTGAGTAAAACTTTCAGTAAAATCAATTTCGCCTTGCATGGCTTGTTCGGTAATGGCACTAACTTTTTCACCAACCCCAGCACGTGTGGCAAGTTCATCGATAACTTCCGTTTTGATAAGCGTAGAGTCCATGTCAAAACAGACCAATCGACGGCTACGACGAAAAGCATTGTCTTTTTGGATAGCTATATCAATATCCAATTCAGATGCGATTTTTAAAAAATTACTGCGCATCATAGCTGAATTTTTTGGCGTGCCATTCAGAGCAAATTCAATACAGGATTTAATTTGATTGGTAATGGGTTCATGCAGGGGAATTCTACCGCTGAGTCGAACAATGTCATGAATGTTTAAGCCTTGCTCGGCGGTAACTTGGGTAATACGAGCAATTTCTTCGGCGGATACTTCGCGTGTTAGTAAGGTTAATATATATCGGTCTTTGCCTTGTTGGCTAACCCATTGAGCATAGTCATTTTCGCTTATATCCGTGATTTTAACGGTTAGTCCTAGCGATTTAGCTTGTTCTATGAGTTGTGCTTTGAGCTCTTCTGATTTGTCTTGACTTGGCAGTTGCAACATCATGCCTTGTGAAACTTGGTCATGGATAACCGATTGACCGATATCAAGAATTCGCACATCGGCTTGACCGATAACGGCATAAAAATCAGCTGATAAACCAATACGGTCTTGGCCTGAAATATTAAGAAGGATAATGTTAGACAAGGTGATTTTCAGCAGTTATTAGTCGCTAATTAAGCAAGTTTCTTGATGTTCTGACGCGGGATCTAGAGTTAAATTCTTATAACTTGAGTTTACACTAAAAGAATCAATAATGAATGGTTGAGCAATGTTAAATTGATCTATGTGAAATAGTCATAACTAATCAGCAAACAGTTTTTTATGTGTTTATAAAATCACGTATAATTAACCATGATCAAGCATAGTCTAAAGTATAGTAAAGACGTAAATGCAATTTTAACGAACGGTTACAAGCTCTAGCATGTCAAAAAAAATTAAAGTAGGTGTGGTTGGCGTTGGTTATCTAGGCCAAATACATGCCAGAATTTACAGCCAGATGGAGAACGTTGAATTGGTCATGCTGGCCGATAATAATGTTGAGAAGCTGCAAGAACTTGGCGAACAGTATGGTTGTGAAGTTACTGATAATTACCTGCAAATGATCGATAAGGTTGACGCGGTTAGTATTGTTGTGCCAACTTCATTACACTTTGATGTGGCGCAACCATTTCTAGAGGCTGGCATTGCAACCTTGGTTGAGAAACCAATTGCTGCGACTGTTGACGAAGCAAGTAAATTGGTTGATTTAGCTGCACAAAATGAAGCGCCGTTTTTAATTGGTCATTTGGAGCGCTATAACCCAGCGTTACGTGCGGTGATGTCTAAGGTCTCTGAACCTAAATACATTGAAGTGCATCGCCTTGGTACGTTTGTTGAACGTGCGACTGATGTGGATGT
>JALZWI010000072.1 GCA_023299895.1 Arenicella sp.
ATGCCAAAACCGCTGTGCATGACTTCGTCACGCATGATGTATTGCAGTTGCTCGGCGGTGCCTGTCATCAAACCTCGACGTTGCAATGAAAAAATAGGGCTAAAACCGTTGTAGAACCAACAGCCTTCGAACACACCGGCAAAGAACAAATAAGAATGCACAAAGTTATCAAGCTCGTCGGGTTGCTTCAGATCTATGTCGGGCCGCAGTACCGTGCTTAATTTGTCGTTGGCCATTTTGATTTTTTGATAAATTTCTGGCACTACTCGATAACGATTATAAATTTCACTTTGATCCAGACCGATAGTTTCAATGCAGTGCTGATAAGTCCAGGTGTGCATGGCTTCTTCGAACACTTGACGAGCTTGATAAATTTGCAGTTCAGGCGCGGTCATTTTCTCCATCACCGCCAAACCGATATTACGCATGGCTAAAATATCGGAAGTAGTCAAATACGCCAACACGTTTTCATAAACGTGTTTTTCCTCGACCGTTAGCCGTTGGTGATAGTCTTGAATGTCTTTGGTCATGTTAATGTCCAACGGCGTCCAATGGTTCTTGTTGGCATTCAAAAAATAATTCCATGCCCATGGGTACTTAAACGGGGCAAGCTGATTAATATCACCCTCGCCATTGATGATGCGTTTATCTTCTGCGCGAACAGGCGCTAATGATTCGGCCAGTAACTTTGATTGCTTAGGCGCAGACGGTGATGGTGTTGCTCGCTTTTGAGCATTGTCCGTAGACGATTTCCCCATTTTTTGCTGAGCGGTATCTGTGTCGGCAAACGCAGCGATAGGGTCGTTCCAATCTAACATGATTGATTCTCCAAAATAGTGTGTGGTTAGTGGTGCGCTTTAAATGATCTACTGACAAGCGTCACAGTCAGGATCCAAAATAGAGCATGCTTGTGGCTCTTTTATTTGACTAACGTTGTTAGCGATACCGGTCGCGCCGCCACTACTTTTTTCTACCTGGGTGGCCCCTAAGGAACGCAAATAATAGGTAGTTTTCAAACCTCGAACCCAGGCGAGTTTATATAATTGATCGAGTTTTTTACCCGATGCTTCACTCATGTATAAGTTCAAACTTTGTGCTTGATCAAGCCACTTTTGGCGGCGCGACCCGGCTTCTATTAACCAGCGAGAATCCATCTCAAAGGCGTTGCTATAAATCGCTTTAACACCATCTGGAATGCGGTCAATATTTTGAATTGAGCCATCGTAGTATTTCAAGTCATTGACCATTACCTCATCCCATAGGCCAAGCTCTTTGAGCTGACTCACCAAATAAGCGTTGGATACCGCAAATTCGCCCGACAAGTTCGACTTAACATAGAGGTTTTGATACGTCGGTTCGATTGATTGGCTCACACCACAAATATTTGAGATGGTCGCGGTGGGTGCAATCGCCAGGCAATTGCTATTGCGCATTCCGTGCGTTTGAATATCAGCTCGCAAACGACTCCAATCAAGTGAGCTGTCGAGATTTTGATCAATAAAATTACCGCGTTCTTCAGCCAACACTTTAGCCGAATCGATTGGCAAAATTCCTTGGCTCCACAAAGACCCTTGATAGCTTGGGTAACTGCCGCGCTCTTTGGCCAGTTGGCAAGAAGCCTGAATGGCGTAGTAACTAATCAACTCCATAGACTCATCGGCAAATAGCACCGCGGCCTCGCTGGCATAAGACAAACCTTTTTGATAAAGCGCGTCTTGAAAACCCATCAAGCCCATGCCGACAGGCCGATGTTGAAGATTTGAACGCCTTGATTGCGGCACGCTGTAGTAATTGTAGTCGATGACGTTGTCGAGCATGCGCATAGCGGTAGTAATGGTTTGCTCTAATTTTTGGTGATCTAACTCATCGCCATTCATGTGCTGCGCTAGGTTTACCGAACCTAGATTACACACCGCAATTTCATCACTGTTGGTGTGCAAAGTAATTTCGGTACACAAGTTTGAACTGTGTACCACGCCTAGATGCTGGTTGGTATAACGAATGTTGCACGGGTCTTTAAACGTCATCCACGGGTGACCTGTTTCAAACAACATGCCAATCATTTTACGCCACAAATCGACCGCTTTAAGACGCTTGAATAATTTTATCTCGCCGTTGTCAGCGAGTGACTCATAGTGCTCATAGGCTTGTCGAAATTTTTTACCGCTTAACTCATGCAGATCAGGGGCGTCTTCTGGCGAGAACAGCGTCCAGTCGCCTTGTTCGACTACTCGCTGCATAAATAAATCGGGAATCCAGTTGGCGGTATTCATATCATGCGTGCGACGCCGCTCATCACCGGTGTTCTTGCGCAGATCAAGAAAGTCTTCAATATCAATATGCCATGTTTCTAAATACGCACAAACCGCACCTTTACGCTTGCCTCCTTGATTCACCGCTACCGCCGTATCGTTAGCTACTTTTAGAAACGGCACCACACCTTGAGATTTGCCATTTGTACCTTGAATGTAGGCTCCCATGCCGCGCACCGGTGTCCAGTCATTACCCAAGCCACCAGCAAATTTTGACAACATCGCATTGTCGCCTAATGCATCATAAATACCCTTGAGGTCATCGGGTACGGTGGTTAGGTAACACGATGATAATTGCGGGCGTAATGTGCCTGAATTAAATAGGGTTGGCGTAGAGCTCATAAAATCGAAACTCGATAACAGCTTATAAAACTCAATCGCCCGACTTTCTCGATCAACCTCGTTAATCGCTAAGCCCATCGCCACACGCATGAAAAAGGCTTGAGGCAGTTCGATGCGAGTGTCATCGGTATGAATAAAATAACGATCGTAAAGCGTTTGTAAGCCTAAATAGCCAAAGGCTAAATCGCACTCAGGACGAATCGCTTGGCACAACAATTCTAAATCAAAACTTAATAGTTCCTCATCCACCAGTTTCAACTTAGCGGCAACCTGTAAGTATTTTTTAAAATAATCACCATACGATTCAGCCATCGCTTGTGAGTCTAAGGTCATCGCTTTTTGATGCACGTAACTCAAGGCTTCGCTTCTTAGGTTATTCAATAACAAACGCGCCGCCACTTGACTGTAGTTAGGCTCACGATCAATTAAACCACGAGCGCTAAGCACCATAGTTTGATTTAGTTCATCTAGCGTCATGCCGTCATAAACATTTGAAAAGCTCTGCTGTATTAGCGTCTCAACATCGACGTCATCAACCTCTTTAACCGCCTCATTGATTGCCTCTACTACCATGCTCGGTTCAAACACATTCTTAGAGCCATTAGGCATCACAATATACCGAGTCTCTACTTTTCTCGTAGCCGTGTCATTGAGTTCTTCTTCTGCACGCTTTTTCTGCTGCTCGGCACGGTAAATCACATACGCTCGCGACACTTTATGCTCACCCGCTCTCATCAAGGCAAGCTCCACTTGGTCTTGAATATTTTCGATATGAGTGATGAAGACGAAAATTATGCAGT
>JALZWI010000073.1 GCA_023299895.1 Arenicella sp.
AAAAATAATATTTTGAAGTGGTGTCATTTATTATGAGTTATGCTGGATGCTATTGATGCTGGGTGCTAGTCCTAATGTAGCAATCAGTCTTATTAAATAAGTTTATCCCATTCCTATTGATTTTTTGTCCATAGAAAGGACTCTTGTCTAACAATTATCCATAAAAATAAAAAGCCGTGTCCATTAATTTTGCAACTTTAGCATTATCAGTACGCGCAGGCGCATCATAAATAACACGTTGAGTTCCTTCATCAGGAAAAATCTTACCTTTTAGGCCATTAAAACCCTGAATTTTATTCTCTGTTCCTGGCCTAACACGCAACCACTCCATGCTCGATTGTTGAGGATCAAGGTCGACCAACGCTGTAGGTATATCCCAAACAGCGTAATAAGTTGCCAAATTGGTAGCTATTGTTGTCTTTCCGCAACCCCCTTTAGGGTTGACCACAAGTATTGACCGCATCAGGTAATCCTCAAATTGTTATTATTTTGTTTATTTACACCAGAAAGGATACTCTTTTTTGATTTTCTTGCCAAACCACCTTATAAGGATTATTTATAAGTATTGTTAGATAACTTTATTAAATTATAATTAATTGGAGAGCGGTTCTTGAAACAGACAATTTTAATCGTTGAAGATGAGAAAGAGATTGCCGACACATTGACCTACGCATTGGCATCGGAATCCTTTAATCCAGTCTGGGTTGCCAGTTGCGAACAAGCACTTTCCGCGATAAATAAAGGTAATTTCGATCTTTGCTTACTCGACGTTGGCCTGCCTGATGGTAGCGGTTTTGAATTATTAAAATCAGTTCGTGAGCTTGGTTTTGATATTCCTGTAGTTTTTTTAACCGCCCGTAGTGAAGAGATAGATCGAATTATTGGTTTGGAAATTGGTGCTGATGACTATATCTGTAAACCATTTAGCCCACGCGAGGTCGTTACACGCGTAAAAGTCATTTTAAGACGTGTTGCCAAACAGCAGGCAACACAACTCGAACAAGTCACGAGTGTTGATATGCCGTTTGAATTAAAAAAAGAGCAGCGTGCAGTCTATTTTGAAGGCAACGCACTGGACCTAACCAGAGCCGAATACCAATTAATGGTGATATTTCTCACTCAACCAAGTCGAGTTTTTTCGCGCCGCCAGTTAATCGAAAACATTTGGTCAAACAACCACCCGTCCGATGATCGTGCGATTGACACTCATATCAAAACACTGCGTGGCAAACTGAAACCACACAATCCTCACAAAGAATTCATAGTGACACACCGCGGTTTTGGTTACAGTCTTGAACCCAGATAAACAGTCTTGAAACCAGATAAACAGTCTGGAACTCAATAAGCCTACGAAATAATAATTTTGAAAATTAGTTACAGCTTACGCGCATTTGCAATTTACTTTGTCATACTAGGATCATTAATTTGGTTCACGTTAGATAATGCAATTGAACGACTAAATGACGGCATGCGCCAATCTGCCGAAAGTGTATTGGTGGATATGGCCAATGTGTTGGCCAGCTTGATCGAAAATCAAATAGATGATCAACCCGACATCGATACATCCTCACTTGAACAAATTTTATTGGATACAAATCAGCGCAACTTATCTGCACAAATTTATCAAGTCACCAAAACAGTCGTCGACTCGCAAGTCTACGTAACTAACGACGAAGGTATTGTCATCTATGATTCAAGCAATCAAAACCTAGGTGAAGATTTTTCGCAATGGCGTGACGTGCGTTTTACTCTGGAAGGCAAATACGGAGCACGAACCTCATTTATAGATAGCACACGAACTGAACCTGACGACCCCAAGGCTATGGTGATTGCTGCGCCGATTAATCATGCTGGCAATATTATTGGTGTACTCAGTGTACTCAAACCAATTAATGCTCTTGAAGGTCATCTACTGACCGAAACCAAACAACTGCAGCGCTATGCCTTTGCTTTACTTTTGCTCGCCTTAATATTAGGCTATCTATTGTCTTTATGGTTTACCTATTCGCTCAATAAAATAGCTAATTATGCCAATGATATGGCAGAAGGTAAAAAAGTCGAAACGCCGATTCTACGTGACAGTCGACTTACAGACTTAACCCATTCCATCTCAAATATGCGCACACAAATAGATGGCAAAGAATACGTCGAAAATTATATTCACAGTCTCACACATGAACTAAAGACACCCATCACCAGCATTCGTGGAGCGGTAGAACTAATTTCAGAAGACATGCCTATAACTGATCGAAAACGCTTTATTGATAATATCAATACTTCTAACAATCGTATGTCTCGATTAGTGGATCGCATGCTTTCGCTAGCGAAGCTGGAGGGATTGACTGAATTAGTGGCTAAATCAGAGTTTGATTTAGTACCGACCATCAAACGATTAGCTCAAGAGCGTTCATCAATAATTAACGATATCAAAATTAATTACCCGCAGCAAACCACCTTTAATTGTCTGGGAGACAAAGTACTGATCGATCAGGCCGTGGCAAATTTAATAGATAACGCTATCAATTTTTCTAGTGAAAATGGTCAGATTGATATCAGTTTAAACACCATTGATATCGATAGTGCTACCAACTATGAAATATCAATTTTTAATCAAGGCAATTCGATACCAGACTATGCCTTGCCTAAACTCTATGACCGCTTCTTTTCATTGCCGCCAATCAATCAAAATCAAACATCGACAAAAAGTACTGGCTTAGGTTTAAGCTTCGTTAGTGAAATAATGAAATTGCATCAAGGTAGAGTGTCAATCGACAATATAAATGACGGGGTGCTAGCTATATTAAGATGGCCACAACAATAGTCATGGCAGCTTAAATAGCTGTCTGACATTATGTTCGTATCGAAAACTCAATCTCGAATGCTCAAGCGCTTTGACGTATAGAATATTTTTGCTGGTACTGCCAGGGTGCACAGTAACAATTACTTTATCCCCAGGAGACAGAGTATCCTGATTGAAACCCAATTCCTGTAATTCCCAGCGGTTATCCATTTGCAATCGCCACTCTTTACCTAGATCACCATACTGGTCAATAGGTTCATTCATAGCGTTTATCAGGCGCGCGGAAAAAAAAGGATGCGGATTAATAAAACGGTTTTCGATAATTTCAACTTCCACCGTCAACAAGGTGTTGATGTCATGGTTATCTTGAAACCAATGATGTGCCTGTGCTGGTTTGCCAACCAATATCACGACAAACAAAAAAAGGCTGTATCGACACATCGATAGTAAAAGATTCTTTTTTATACCTATTAATTTTAACGCCATTTAATCGAGTGGACTAGGTTGGTTTAATTGCACACATTAATTTGAGAGTTTTCGTACTCATTCGGGCTGATATAGCCCAACGTTGAGCGCAGCCTAATTCCGTTATAGTAACGGATGTATTTATTTACGTCATTAATTATTCCTTCTCGCGTTAGATGAATAACATTGGCAGCCATTCATATTTCAAGATACCAAAGAACCTTTAAATGCCATTCTAAGGAGAGACAGACCAGAATGGCACTATCGGATTCATAGATATCATCTTGCCGATCACCACCCGAGGCAACATGATTTAGAGCTCCAGTAAATTCGAGCCTTAAAGGACGTGCCATCGAATATTTAATTAAGGATAAATGCGAAACCTAACTTACCAGAACGCAATGCAAGATCCAAAACCTGACCCCTTATATACCAAGCGATTTCACCATGTTTATGAAAATCTCGGCTTAGTAACAGTTTACACTTTTCTTTTACTACTATTTATTCCTACATGGCTAAAACACCATATAAAAAACTGAAAGTGCGTATGCTAGACTAAAATCTATCGTCTACCCAAGTCGAGGAAGAGATAGTTTTATTTGAAGCTTTAAAGAAGTCACTCCGCCACTTCAGCTTTTCAAGGGCTTGTGCTGAGTGAAAGCAACCTAAAAGCTGTTTCCATGTAATGGGATAATCTATACTAGATTTTGATGTTTTGTTTAATGCGCCCATATAAAACATTTTGAACGATTTGGTTCTAAACGATTTGGTTCTAAAGGGATAATCGTTTTAGTCTATGCAGTAGGTTTGCAAAGTACACAATTACCAAATATGCAATCTACAAAGGTTCCTGTTACTGTAGATATATTATGTATATAGAGGAAATAAATATAAATAATAAAAGAACCCCATTAAGCCATTTTTGGTCAGTTGGAAGGTTTTGTAAACCGCCAATATCATTTAATATCACCTTGGCAATAAATGCTGGACCAGCGATTGCATAATAGAAAAACAATATAGCTTTAGCCCATTGATTCTGAAAATGATTTTCCTGTATATATATTATTAACAAAAAGCTCAATAGCATTGCAACAATAATCACAGTTGTCTGTAGAAAGGTGAGTTTGTTAGACTTATTAGTGCCCATAAAAAAACTTAGAGATTGTTGATGAAAAGTGACTATTTATTAATTAAAGTAGCATCAATAGCATCGATTTTAGTAACTTCGGTTACTATATTGGCAAATAAGTTTTCCGCAGACCACCAATTTAAGCTAATTGTTAAGTGTCTTTTATACAAATTGCTTATGGTTCTACCTTATGCCGCTACGGCGCGTAACATCCAAGCTGTTTTCTCGTGAATACGCATACGATCTGAAATTAACGCTGATGATGACTCATCATCAGCTGCCTGTGCGACGGATAAAGCTTGTCTACAAGTTTTAACAACTTGCTCGTGGCCAACTGTCAGCAGCCGAACCATTTCATCTGCATCTGGCACACCATCTACCTCTTTAATC
>JALZWI010000074.1 GCA_023299895.1 Arenicella sp.
CTATTATTATTATTATGGGGGCCAATATTCTCTTCCAACTGAGGAGTTTGCTTTCTGAAGAATCACGTCTTGTTGCAACAATATCATCAAACGCTTTCATACACATCCTACGCGCTAGCATTGGATTCTTTAATAATTGTTGTTGTTCCTTATTTGCTAAGGCTCCCAGACCTTTGGTTATATTATCTGAACCTAACAATCGAATATCATTTGAGACACAATACGAAGAAACAACATTTGATATCTTTCCAGCGAACATCAAAATAGCGACCGATAAATTATTTTTATCTCTTAGCCTGAGTAAGTTTTTCATGTCATCAATAGTTGGTGAGGCTGCCAGAGAACTTCTCGTTTGAATTACCGCTATCCGAAATTGCTTATTTGTTGACGCACTGATAAAAAAATCAATGCCATCATGTGTCCTTTCAGCAATGCCTGATATTTTATTACCTTTGAGGCGCCAAAAAGCGATACACAAACGATCGAAAACACGCCACTCAATGGTATCAACAAGATAACTACTCCACTGTCGAGGGAGTACCGCTTCTAAGCTAGGGCGCTTGGCTCTTTTATCTGGACTTTCTTCATAATTAGATGGTGAGTGAATGCTTAATGTTATGTCCTTAGCTCGCTTAATATCGTTCTGAGTCTCAATGCTCTCATCAACCATAGAAACGCTATGATCGTCAGTGGACAATTTTAAATGAGTATTTAAATATTTACCCGTAAAAATAATGATTACATAGCTCAACAACCCTGCTACAAGCCCAATGCTCAATGCAGTGATAAACTGTATAAAACCTGGCACCTCCCATAATGACAGTACAAACCCCAAGACACCGATTGCTAAAGCAGCATCAAACGCAATCCGTTTATTCAGCCCATGCTTACTCTTGCGATTTCGCTTTCTTGACATCCTATATACACCCTTACCCTAGCGATTTTAATACTTACCTGTTTGATTCTATCCCATGAATTAAAAAGGATACTACTTTTTTACAATTCTTTATTTTCTTTCTTAGCGGTACTCACTGAGTGCGCGTATTCTTGACACATTTGATCAATTGATGACTGTTCATATTCACGTAAGCCACTTAAGACAAGGCTTTTAATACCAGAGCCAACCTTCTTTCCTTTACTAGTGATAACAAAGTACAGCTTGGTATCACCACGCTTACCGTTAACCGATAAGCTAGCATCCTCTAAGGCAATATCAATGCTTGTAAAATCAAGCGTATCAAAATTCAGTGACATGTTTTCGTAGATCACTAATGGCCGCGACGGATTAATCATGACGTTATGTTGCTTCATTAAAGGGACTAATATATGTGGAAAGTTTTGCCCAGAAAACGCGACATAGTTTTTAATCAATTGTTCTAATTGTTTTGAATTTTTCGACGACTTACCACTAGCAAGAACATCAAGAACCGTTTTATCACGGCTATTAACGACTTCGATTTGCACACTATCTAGTGTATTAAGCTTAGGCGGGTACGTTAAACTTATGTCCGCCTTAACTAATTCACGAAATTGAAATTTCATCTGCGTATGCAAACCATATTGATTTAATGCAATCGCAAATAACAAATCACCAGGCACACAAAAACGCTTGGCATCGGTATTGTGAATAGGATTAAAATCATTGGCAACAACCTTAGCAAAGTCACTGCCCTGCTTGGCATTAATGACAATTTCATCATCATTTATATTGTAATAATTTTCTAGAAAATTCATTTTTATTTGTCAGCCAGACTATCGTCTAGCAACTGATTTATATATATATTTGTAAACACGAGTAACAAACTAAACTATTTAATTCGATGGATCAAGGTAAAAAAATAGTTGTGCTTAAAGTCCATATTGTTATAACATAACAACATGGACTTTAAGCACTCTTATCTTCTATTCTTAGTAACGCTGATGCTATTAATGCAGTCAGCGACGATTGCGCATAGTATCGAACATGATCTTTACGAACACACTGAATTGTGTGAGATTTACCTACCCGCAGAAAAAATCAGTGCGCTCGATGTTAGCGGCCAACTATTTTTTTTAAATCGCCATATTTCTACACAGGCGGTTAGTTATTTCAAAAAATCATATCTTAGTAAACGTTCTACAGCTTACTCCTCTCGAGCACCCCCACTCAGTTAATCACTCCCCTCTTTTATTTATTCATTTTTTGCTTTCACTTTAGTTATCGAGAGCTAGTTATTTTATGCCGTGGTCAGTTTATTTAATGTCGCGGTTAATTGGAGTCATTATTATGCGTAGTATATTTATAAGTATGTTAGTTATTGGCGTTAGCGGGTTTGCTAATGCCCAAGATGTTTTAGAAGAAATTATTATTACCGCACACCCCTTATCACAAGAAGGCTTAGCACAATCGTTTGTGGTTTTAAGTGGTGATGAATTAGCCGAAAAAGTACAGGGTTCTATCGGTGAAACAATTGCCGGTGAAGCAGGTATAAGTTCTGCTAGTTTTGGCACAGCAGTAGGCCGTCCAATTATTCACGGCTTAGGCGGAGCAAGGGTTAAAACAACTGAAGATCGAATCGACACTCTGGATGTGTCGGTAACTAGTGGAGATCATGCAGTAACTATAGAGCCGTTTATAGCAAACCAAATAACGGTGCTTAAAGGTGCGAGTACCCTGCTCTATGGTTCTAATGCGATTGGCGGTGTTGTGGATGTCGAAACGGGCCGAATTCCTAAACAATTATCAAATAAAGAACTCACTGCAAAATTCGAAGTGCGCACCAGTGACAATGCTAATGCCACCAATGGCGTAGCGCGATTAGATGGCAACATTGGTGACAATA
>JALZWI010000075.1 GCA_023299895.1 Arenicella sp.
GCTAAATCGATGGCTATAATCTTACTAATACTAGGTGTTGCAAAGGCTATTCTTTGTTCGGCATCAGAGGGATTAAAGTAGCGGCCACTAAACAAAGCTTCACCGGTAAACATTCTTTTTACGGCCTTAAAAAAACGGCCAATAGCACCAAATTTTGCTTGAGACCCATCTCCTAGTACGGTGGTCACTTGAATTTTTTCATCCATATACATCATGGCACCTTGCTCACCGACTACGGCTTTTTGGGGTGGCAAGGTAACTTCAACAAACTGTAAGTCACTGCCTTCGATATTGTATTTGATGTCTGACATAATAATCCCTGTTAATGTGCCCACTGAGTGCGGTTGTATGAATCAAGCGAAAATCAAGCTTATATATTTTAAGTCTAGATGTCTAGATGAATTAATAACGAGAAAAGTTTAGTCTCTAGTAAACACTGGAAAGTCGATGCCACCTGTTCTCATTGCCATGGAGGTAATATTAATAATACGCCCCAATCATTAGCGCGCATACCCGCGAGACATTCTCGACTTAGATAGAAACATCCATCTAAATTAACATTCATAATTTGTCACCATTCTTCAGTTGATGTTTCAACTACTTTATTTGTGCTAATTAGTCCTGCTATTGATAAGAATGTAGACCTCGCCATGCTCGGCTCGTAGGCTTTTAAAAAAATCGCTGTTTTTTAATATGTCGCTTCTACCTAAGCCGGTGCTAATAGCAATAGGTGCCCGTTCTTCGCTCAATTATTCGAAAAGTTTGGTATTTAAATCAACCATAACTACCGTCAATCCTTGCTGGATTAACTGTCGGGTTATGGCTTAGCTTAGAATGCTAATTTATCCTTATCCTTATCCTTATCCTTAAGATTTGTCATGCTTGATGATCTCTACAAACTTACTTACATAACTAAAGTAAGTAAGTTTGCAGAAAATCAGTGTCTCACAAAGCGAAGAAAAATGAACAATGCTCCCGCTTTATATATCAGCAGGTATTACCCACCCATGCCGCCGCCCATGCCATTGGTGCCGCCGCCTGAACCTTGACGAATTTCGTCTCGTATTTCGGTTTCACCTTCAGCCGTAACAATTGAACCTAAAGCCATTTCAGGAGTACCAGCTCTGGCTTTCCAACCTAGGATAGATATTTCTTCACCAATTTCAGCTATTGCATCAGGTTCAGGAAAATCAAAAGTTCTCCAACGACTCGGATTCATGGTCTCTATTGTCCATTCTACGATGTTGCCATCTTCATCTTCAGATGCAACAGTATATATAATATGAGGGGCTCTCATAGTTAACTTGGTAAGCACTCCTTTTAGCTCTGTTTTGTTTTCTAGCTCATAGATTGCGAATGAATGATGGGCATGGCCAACAGTCGATAATATAACGGAAAAAGTAATACAGCTCATAAGAAAAAGTTTTTTCATCTCATACTCCAATAATAATATGAATGGTTAATAATCGTTATTGTTACGTTCGCAAGTTGATAACCCTGCGCATTAAATAAAATTTCAAACTCCAATATACTAGTCAGATGCACTATAAACCCGCACAATTCGATGCAATGAGACCTGACAAGCGTTGATCAACATGCGAGACCAATAGAATTTAAGAATTTCAGACTCTGATTATACTATAAGTCTGCACAATTCCTTCCAAAAATATCTACTCTTGTTGATGGTTTCTAATAGCCGTGAAAACATCTTGCGCATCTTTTAAGCGTTTTATTTGTTGGAATAAAACGCCAGCACTCGGGTACTGACGCTGCAAAAATGCTAACCATTGCTTACAGCGGTTACTGACAAATAGTTCGTGCTTAGCCTCTGACTGATATAAGTAACTAAGTAGCATTTCTAATACGTCTGCCCAGCTCATCAGTTGATAATCATCACCAGCTTGAAGACTTAACGCTAAATCAGGGCAACTAAGAGCGCCACGGCCTAACATTATGTCATTACAACCGCTTTCATTGATTGCTTGTGCGGCGTTGTCAGCATTCCAAATTTCGCCATTAATAATAACGGGGATACTGATGATATCTGTAACTCGCTTAACCACCGACCAATACGCTGGTGGTTTGTAGCGATCATCGCGTGTACGTGCATGAATACACAATTCATTTGCACCTGCATTTTGTATTCGGGTAGATATTTCTTCTACATAATCGTGATTGTTAAAGCCTAAACGAATTTTTGCGGTGACAGGTATTTTCGGGTCTACCGCATCACGTACCGCTGCAACGATATCGCCTACTCGCTGTGGCTCTTTTAACAATACTGAACCCCCATCACTTTTATTTACTGTTTTTGAGGGACAGCCAAAATTAAGATCAATCCCTGGCGGTTCAAGCACTTGTGCTAAGGCCGCATTTATCGCCATTGACTCTCGATTCCCACCCAGTAATTGCAGGTAGACGGGCACACCCGATGGTGTTGTGCCACCGTGTTCTAACTCTGGTGAAAAACGTAAAAAAACTTTCTCTGGGATACGCTGTTGATTAACAACACGTACAAACTCAGTAACACAACGATCGTAACCACCGATGCGGGTTAACACATCGCGTATGCCATAATCAACTACGCCCTCCATTGGGGCTAAGATTGTTCGCATTATCGTTTTAGTTTGGGTGGCAAAATAGTCTCAATAAACGGGCATTGTAGCAGCAAACATTGCAAACAAAGATAAATCAAAAATTAACGCACATGCATTAATTTAATACAATTTGACGCATATGCAATATCGGTCTATATTAGTTCCATAGCAACACATTGAGATTACTATCTATGTTACATACAGTCGCAGAAATAGATCAACCAAACCCAAACATGGTGGTATTAAAAGCATTCAACAATGCCTGTAAAGAACTGGGCGTGTCTCGTGATGAAGCCAGTTTAATTGTTGGCGTTGATAAAGCAACCTTAAGCCGCAACAAGACTAAAGGCTTTGACCCAAGCTCTAAAACGGGTGAATTGTGCTTACAATTTGTACGTGCCTATCGTTCATTATTTGCAATTGCCGGCGGTGACAAAAGGTTTATGCAGCATTGGTTAGGCACCCACAATACTGCATTGTCTGAACAACCGCTTAAGTTGATGTTCTCTATTGTCGGATTGATTCAAGTTAATGAATATCTTGATGCACTTAGAGGCAAGGTCTGATAGATAAATGTTGGATGCCAAGCTTTTTAATAGCCAAACCAGACTTTGCTCATACGCTTCTAAAGTTTGGCGCATGGTCGAAAATCAAGAAACGACTGCGACATTAAATATAGTTGACAGCATGGAAGAACAAAACTTGCTCGAAGAATTATTAGACAACATAAAACCGCCCTACCGCGCCGGCACTGAAGGCATGCATTATTTACTTAAAACCGCTTTTCGCTACCCTCCTTTAAAGCATGGCTCACGCTTTGGTGATCGCACTATGCCGAGTTTCTTTTATGCTAGCGAGACTGTGCAAACTGTTTTGGCCGAGACAGCTTATTATCGCTTTATTTTATTAACGGACATGCAAGAGCCCTATCAACAGTCAATTGATTCAGAGCATTCAGCGTTTACTGTTTCAGTAAAAACTAATAAGTGTTTAAATTTGTGTGCAAAAAAATTTACGGTGGCGCAAACGCAATTACAAGATAGCCAACAGTACGGTTATTGTCATTCTGTTGGCCATTGGGCGACGACACAAAAAGCGGCGCAAGTAATTCGCTTCTACTCTGCGCGTCAGTCTCAATATATGGCTCCTCGTCAGTCTGAGCGCATCAATGTTGCTATCGCAGAGCCTAAAGCAATTATTTCCAAAGCACCTAATTCTTTACAATCTTGGTTATGCCGAACTTCTACAAATAAAATAAGCTTTAGTAGTCGTGAAACTAAACTCCCAATTTCCTTTGCTATTCAAGATTTCATGCTTGATGGTAAATTACCTAGACCTACAGCCTGAGTCTCATGCCAATATTTAATCACCTAAGCCAAGACGATTTCATTAACGACTATTGGCAAAAAAAGTCGCTTGTATTTACTCAACCATTCTCGAATCTAAATAGTATTGTTGATGGTAACGAATTGGCTGGACTCGCCTGCGATCACGCTGTCGAAGCACGCATAATCAGTGGACATGATTTAAACAGTCCCTGGACATGCCAGCATGGGCCATTTAATGAAAAAACATTTGCGGCGCTTGGTGATCGCGACTGGACGCTTTTAATTCAGGGCATCGACCAATGGGATGATCAAATAAGCGCTATTCTAAATAACTTTGATTTTTTACCAACATGGCGATTAGAAGACATCATGGCAAGTTATGCGCCAATAGGCGGCAGTGTCGGCCCGCACTTTGACTACTATGATG
The DNA here is from genome assembly GCA_023299895.1 of Arenicella sp. The sequence goes on from JALZWI010000075.1 coordinate 4,353, forward strand.
TTTTTTTAATTCAAATTACTGGCAGTCGTGAATGGCAAATTGGACAACAATGCGACGACGCAACAGACCTGCAAGATAACGACGAAGTAAAACTAATCAGTCAATTTGATTGCCAATCAACACACACACTAAATGCCGGTGACATGATCTACATACCCGCAGGCATTGCTCATTGGGGGAAATCATTAAGTGATGACTGCATCACTTTTTCAGTTGGTTTTCGTGCGCCGTCTGACAAAGAAATTATTGTTGAAGCATTAGAAGACCTAATTGAACACTTTGAATCCTCTGATGATGAAGACAAGCGCTACCAAGATACTCCCGAAAGTATTGACGGACATACGAATAAGATCAATCACTCTTGCCAAAAACAGTTAGCTTCGGCGCTAAAAAAATTAACCCCTGAATTACTCAATGACTCAATTAATAAAGCCTTTGGAAAATTAGTGACCGATCCACGACACAACCCATTTGATGATGAGGCAGAAAAGATTTGGACCAAGACTGAACTAGTTAATGCATTTAATAATGAAACCAGCTTGCCAATTAGGCATTCGAGTAATAGTCGTTTTGCATTTTCTGATACACAGTTATTTGTTAACGGCGAGGCATTCACTATCGATGAAAAGTTTTCGCAAGCTGTTTGCGACCAACAAATACTCAAACCGTCATCCCAGCAACAAATCGAGATTCTATTATCACTACTCAATCAGCACTACATTAGCCTATAAAAATAAATATGAAACTAACCGACGCAATAAAACAAAGACGTTCAATTCGCAGCTATCTAAGCACACCTGTTAAACAACAACTCATTAAAAGTATTTTCGAGCAAGCTCAGGACGCACCTTCGAACTGTAATACCCAACCTTGGCATGTCAGTGTTGTTTCCGGTAACGTTCGAGAAAAAATTGCTAAACACATGATCACTGAAATCATGTCAGGTAAAAAACCCAGCAACATATTCAGACCCGGCGACAAAGACTTGCTCGATGAATTCCGACAACGTCAAATTGATTGCGCTATCGCACTGTATGACTCAGTCGGGATTAAATTCGAAGAAAAAGACAAACGCCAACAGCTAATGTTACGTAATTGGGAATTCTTCGGCGCACCGCATGGTGCATTTTTTTCCATGCCAAAAGAGATGGGTGAAGTTAACGCTGTCGATGTCGGCATTTATCTACAAACAGTCATGCTGCTAATGACCGCCAATGGCATTGCTTGTTGCCCACAAGGCGCATTAGCCGCCTACCCTGACGCAGCCTACAAATTGGCTGGAGTACCCGAGGATCATGGTATTTTATTTGGCCTATCTTTTGGTTTTGCAGATGCAGATGACCCGATCAATAACTATGATGTCGGTCGGACTGATTTAGGAGATTCGGTTCAGTTTTACGAATAAGCTTTTATTCTTCTAAAAAGCACATGAAGTGTACCTTTATTAGTTCACTCTACGTCTCCGAAAAATTTTGAAGCCTTATTAAGGATTACAGGTTAGTAGAAGTCGCCCTAGAGATCTGCAATCAAATAGAACTTACTGACTTAGTTTGAATTCTTTAATTTTTTAAGTGTCGTGTCATGGTCAATTTAAGATAAAAATCTTTTGCGCTCGATCTATATATATAGATATAAACGATCAATTTAATTGTTAATAACGATTTAAACTATCAAAAAAATAGTTTTAGAATAAATATTCATTGTAAGAAATTGTCAAAAAAACTAATAATTATTTTTGATGCTTGATTACGATGTTACTTCTCAGCATGTGGTTACTTTATGCCTAGCATCAACCTATTCTGTTGATAGTCGTAGAATAATCACACAATTAGAAGCCTATCGGCGTCATTAGCAATGACCTCGAATAAAAATTTTATTAAAAGTAGCCTCTATTGTAATGAACTAGATGCAGAAATAAATCTAGTTATTCAGCAGTCTATTTAATTTCTAAATCACTAATTTACAGGAAAATAATTATGACATTTTCGAAGATATTAACCAGCGCAGCCTTTGCAAGTTTATTCACCATTGCATTGACTCCGACAATATCATTCTCCCAAGGTTCAACTGAAACTATCAGTAAACCTAAAGGCGCTATTGGAACTGGCAGTGTTAATGCAGGACAGGCAAAGCCAAATTCATTTTGGTGGCCTGATCAACTAGACCTAAGTGCATTACGCGACCACGATTCGCGATCAAACCCTCTAGGTGAAGACTTTGATTACGCCGAAGAATTCAAAAATCTTGATATACAAGCCGTAAAACAAGATATTGATACGCTATTAACAACCTCACAAGATTGGTGGCCAGCCGATTTTGGAAACTATGGTCCATTTTTTATCCGCATGACTTGGCACAGTGCAGGCACTTACCGCACCCTTGATGGTCGAGGTGGTGGTGATGGTGGTCAGCAACGTTTCAACCCTTTGAACAGTTGGCCTGATAATGCCAATTTAGATAAAGCTCGTCGACTGCTGTGGCCAGTTAAACAGAAATATGGTCATGCTTTATCTTGGGCTGATTTAATCATTTTAGCCGGTAATGTATCGCTAGAAAACATGGGCTTTGAAACCTATGGTTTTGCCGGTGGTCGAGCTGATGATTGGGAACCAGATTTAGTATATTGGGGCCCGGAATTAGAGATGCTGGCAAGTGATCGCCATGAACAAGACGGTGAACTAGAACGGCCTCTTGGCGCTACACATATGGGTTTAATCTATGTTAACCCTGAAGGCCCAATGGGCAAACCTGATCCACTCGGTTCCGCAAAAAACATTCGTGTTGCCTTTACCCGTATGGCAATGACTGATGAAGAAACACTCGCGTTGATTGCAGGTGGTCACACCTTTGGCAAAATGCATGGCGCACATAAACCAAGCGATTGTGTCGGTGACGACCCCGCAGCCTCAGGCGTTGAAGAGCAAGGCCTTGGCTGGAAGAGCACATGTGGCAAAGGTCACTCAGAAGATACCGTCACAAGTGGTATAGAAGGTGCATGGACACAAGCGCCAACACAATGGACAACTTTATATCTTTCTAATCTACTAAACTTTGAATGGGAACAAACCGCTAGCCCAGCAGGTGCGATTCAGTGGGTGCCAACAAATAAATCATTACATAGCACTGTGCCTGACGCTCATGTTGCTGACAAACTTAACCCTCCAGTTATGACAACGGCCGACCTTGCATTAAAATTTGATCCAGAGTACAAGAAAATTGCCGAACGTTTTCTCGCTGACCCAGCAGAGTACCAGCTCGCATTTGCCAAAGCATGGTACAAGCTAACCCATCGTGATATGGGGCCTCGCATCCGTTACCTTGGAAGCGAAATACCTACTGAAGAGTTAATCTGGCAAGACCCAATTTCTGCACCCGATCATGCATTAATAAGTAACCGTAACATTGCCTCTCTGAAAAAACAGATTCTTGATTCAGGTTTAACAACACAAGAATTAGTACGCACAGCTTGGGCATCTGCATCAACGTTTAGAGCGAGCGATATGCGCGGTGGGGCAAATGGTGCTCGAATCGCATTAGCACCACAAAAAGATTGGGATGCCAATAATCCCGTTGAAATTTCTAAAGTTATTAGCTCATTAACCTCTATTCAAGGTGACTTTGGTAAACCAGTTTCTTTAGCCGACCTTATTGTGCTAGGCGGTGTAGCTGCTATCGAACAATCAGCAAAAGAAGCAGGCATCGACATTACAGTGCCATTTGAACCTGGCCGCGGTGATGCAACTCAAGAGCAAACAGACATCAACTCTTTTGAGCTGCTAAAACCAACTGCCGACGCATTTCGAAACTATTTTGATGCCGACTCAAGCTATCGCTCACCAACTGAAATGTTAATTGATAAGTCAGACCAACTTAACTTAACAGTCCCTGAGATGACTGTGTTAATCGGGGGCATGAGAGCACTCGGAGCAAATACCGACGGATCAATGAATGGCGTTTTGACCGATAATCCTGGCACTTTAAGTAATGACTTTTTCGTTAACTTGCTCGACATGTCTACCGAGTGGAAAAAGACTGATACTGAAGGTTTGTATGAAGGTGTTGACCGAACAACTGGCGTAAAAAAGTATACAGCGACGCCCGTTGATTTAATCTTTGGCTCAAACACTGACCTGCGTGCCGTGGCTGAAGTTTATGCTTACAATAATGCGCAACAGCGTTTTATAAATGACTTTGTCGCTGCATGGAACAAAGTCATGACGTTGGATCGTTTCGATCTGTAGTCTAACTATATAGATCATTTCTACCTTGCAACAATAGCTTGGCCGGAATAATAAAAAACCAGCTGTGTTTGACAGCTGGTTTTTTTATTATTGCAGACAACCTTGTTTTTTTATACCGTTTGGCAACGCAGACAATAAAACGTATTTTTTTGGTAGATGATCATTGATTTAGTTTCAGTATCACAACGATACAAAGTACTGCCAAGTTAACTATTTATAGCCTAGTTCAATTATAGTAATAAAACTCATATTACCACCCTACTACATTATTCCGACACTTATTTTATAGTGCAGAGTCGGGTCCAAAAAAATCGTAGTTTGCTACGGAAGAGCCGTATTCATTCCCAGAGTAGAGAATTGCCAAATAAAAAATAAACCAGGCTGCATTCCAGCTTAGCTGCTCGCAGTCGCATTAGATTTCGATCATTTGAGGCTATTTTCAGAGCAGATGATGAGGTTTTTAGGTTGGCTGATACCCATTGATTTAGATGAATATGGGGTTTATGCTTCCTAATACCACATCTAACGGATACGCCAGCTTTTGACGGCAGGTATACGCAAATGAAAATACACACCATTAGTGCCCTATTATTGCTAACTGCCACTTTGTTGGCTTGTTCCAAATCGGAAGTGCCAGAGGACGTAGCTCAGGTTGAACCCGCTCAATCCGAAGGCGCCGATTGGATACTGACTAACGGCAAAATACTTACTGCCGACCTCGATTTTTCAATTGTTGAAGCACTCGCCATCGAAGATGGCCGAATTGTCGCTGTGGGCACAAACGACGAAGTTATGACACACCAGGGTTCAAATACCGAACTAACCGATTTGGCGGGTCAAACAATAGTACCCGGTCTTATCGACAATCATATGCATTTTGTGCGCGCCACACTGCAGTGGCATCGACAAGTTCGCTGGGACGGCCTGCACTCTCGTGAGCAAGCCCTGCAAATGCTTAAAGAACGAGCCGACAGTCTGCCCGAAGGTGAGTGGGCCATAGTGGTTGGTGGCTTTATTTTTGAGCAATTTCACGACAACAGTGCTCCTTTCACAGCGGCTGAGCTGGATGCGCTTATCCCCGATAGACCCGTGTATATTCAAAACGCTTATGTGGAAGCCTTTGTAAACACCTTAGCCATGCAAGAGGCTGGCATAACAGCCCAGTCAGTAGTTAATGAGCGAGGCTCTGTTGCCACAGATGAAAATGGTCAGCCAACAGGCCACCTTATCGGCTCTGCCATAAATTTGGCCTTGCAACACTTGCCAGAGGTCGCCGATGACCGCTGGGATGAAAGCGTAGCCTTAACTGTAGAAAGCTTATTAGCTATGGGCCTAACGGCGGTATACGATGTGGGTGGGGCAACCGTAAAGCCTTCGTACTACGAGGCGGTCAAACGCGTAGCGGAAGCCGACAATCTTGAAATGCGTGTTTTCTATACACTCAGCCCACAAAATAGTTCAGCGAGAACGCCTGAAGACACCATTCGCGAAATGCAAAACAACACACCCGATAACCAAGGCGTGCATTTTGCTCAGTTTGGTTATGGTGAAACTGTTTACAGACCGCTTCGGGCCAATCCATTTACGCTTTCCGATGAAAATCGACAGCACTTTAAGAACATTGTTATTACCGCCGTGGAAAATGGTTGGCAGCTTAATGAACACGCAGCACGCGAGAATAAAATTCAGGCCGTGCTCGATGTAATTGAAGAAGTGGCCGAAACCCATCCGCAACTTCTGGATATGCGATTTACCCTAGCTCACACCAATGGTATGTCTAAAGAATCAATCGAACGCGCTATGGCATTGGGTATGATCTTTGCCACCCATAGTTCGAGCCGTAGTATTACAACGCAAACCTACGAATCCGGTCATACTCAACCTCCGATTCGCACTATCAATGAAATGGGCGGCATATGGGGTTTGGGTTCCGATTCCACTACATCAAACAGCCCTAACCCCTTCCATACCATTGGTTGGGTAGTTACTGGCCATTCCGCTTCAGGCAAGCAGACCTTCTTTGAAACCACTTCGCGCGAAGAAGCTTTAATTGCACACACGCGCACCAACGGTTACAGCCTGTTCCGTGAGGACCATATCGGTAGTTTAGAAACCGGCAAGCTTGCAGACTTTGTCGTACTAAACGACGACTATATGACCGTGCCCGCGGAAGAAATCAAAGACCTTTTTTCTGTGATGACAATCATTAATGGAAAAATCGTTTACACCGCAGAATAGTACAACCCCTATCTAGCAGATGACGGTCTTTGGTATATCTAAAGGGTGTTGTCAGACAAATTTTAACACGCCCATAAAACCCAAAATTTAGAACTTTCCCTACCCAGCACAAAGCCCTCTCCATTCGGAAAGTGAATTGCTTCTCTGCTGTTTGAAAATATCTCGCTTTTATAAATGTCGCTGGTGGTTAAAGTGGTTGTAAATTTGTGAATGGATACTGGTGAAAATCTGTAACGTCACACCATTCTTAAATTTTTGCATCGACCTTTCCTTTCGCCTAAATGGGAGGTGCGAGTTTTCACAGGCGTTATTTAAGTAGACTTCAGTTTCTTGCAAGCTTGGGCATTGAATCGCCTTCAAAGCGGCGCCGTATGAGCGTAGTTTATCCGTAACGATTTGTTTCGGCGCACCGTGCTTTCGCATCGTTTTCTTAAGAAATTTCAACGCTTCATCTTTGTTACGGCGCTTACTTACGTAGCATTCGAGTACTTCGCCTTCATGATCTATTGCTCGCCATAAATAGTGTAGCTCTCCATTAATCTTCACGAAAACCTCATCCATATGC
>JALZWI010000076.1 GCA_023299895.1 Arenicella sp.
AGGCAGTAAACAGTTGACAATATATAGTTGACTTATCTGATTGATAATCAATCGAATAAAAGAAAATAAAACTGACAATTATTTAAGACGTTAAGCAATAGTTCAAAATATCAGACTACAAGAAATTATTATATTTTTTATAAACTTAACATAATGAAAGAAGCAGTAATAGTATCCACCGCCAGAACGGGTATCGGAAGAGCCTATAAAGGCGCATTTAATAATACTAATGGGCCAACTATGGCTGGTTGGGTAATTGAAGAAGCTGTAAAAAGAGCAAAAATTGACCCAGCGGAGGTCGATGATTGCATCATGGGTTGTGCTATGCAACAAGGCACTACTGGTCAAAATATGGGCCGATTAGCTGCTTTAGCAGGTGGCCTTCCTGTAACGGTTGCCGGTATGACGATTGACCGACAATGCTCTTCTGGAATGATGGCTATTGCTACTGCCGCTAAGCAAATCATGTATGATGGTATGTCTGTTGCTGTTGGTGGAGGTATCGAATCTATAAGTTTAGTGCAAAATGAGCATATGAACACGCACCGTGCAATAGATAAAAATCTGGTCAAAAAACACAGACATGTTTATATGCCGATGCTAAAAACAGCTGAGGTTGTTGCAGCACGATACGGCATTACTAGAGAACAACAAGATGCTTATGGATTATTGAGTCAACAAAGAACGGCTGCGGCACAAGCTGCAGGAAAGTTTGATGATGAAATTATCACAACTACGACTACAAAAGGAATCTTTAATAAAGCAACTAAAGAAATCACCTTCGAAGAAGCTGTTTTGACAAAAGATGAAGGCAACCGTCCTTCTACGACGTCTGAAGCTTTAGCAGGATTGAGAACAGTCGTTGACGGTGGTGTCATTACTGCTGGAAACGCTAGTCAATTATCAGATGGGTGTTCTGCTGCTATCTTGATGGACGGTAAATTAGCTGAACAAAGAGGCTTAGCACCTTTAGGTGCGTATAGAGGTATGGCGGTTGCAGGTTGCGAACCTGATGAAATGGGTATCGGACCAGTTTTCGCTATTCCTAAATTATTGAAAGCACACGGATTAAAAATGTCAGATATAGGGCTTTGGGAATTGAACGAAGCTTTTGCAGTACAAGTAATTTATTGCCAAGAGCGTTTAGGTATTCCTAGTGAATTATTAAACGTTAATGGTGGTGCTATTTCTATCGGTCACCCTTATGGAATGACTGGTGCAAGAATGGTTGGTCATGCTTTGATTGAAGGCAAAAGAAGAGGTGCGAAGTATGTTGTTTGTACCATGTGCGTTGGTGGAGGTATGGGCGCTGCTGGACTTTTTGAAGTTTACTAATTTTAGAGCAATATATATTTATAAAAAATGGGTTGGCATTTTCGAATGTCAGCCCATTTTTTATTTAGCATGTACTAAATTCTTTATCTTGAAAATCTAGACTTGATAAGTTATACTTCAACTGGATAAGATTTAAACTTTTTGAGGGAATCTTTTGCTCCTGCCCTTCATCCATTTAAAAACCAATAGCAAAGGCTATTCGTTTTTAAATGTCTTTGTTCAGAAACAAAATATCCTCCTCAAATTTGTTCAACTCCTACCCTGTTGAAGTATAGTAAAATAGTCAGTATATTTATTGTAATTTAAAATGGTAACTTCTGTTTTCTTTCAACCTCTTGTAATATTTTTTTGTTACCTCCCAATTATCTAAAAAATAAATCGTTCTATGACTACTTCTTTCACAGAATTTGTCAAAGAAACCAATAAATAAAAAATTTATGCCTACTAAATCCATTAATAGAAGAACCTTTTTAGAATTTTTAGGAAAAGGAGTTGCCGTCGGGTCACTTGCGCCTACTTTAATTCCTTTAGCGACTTCCTATTATAAAGATTTAAAGGGAATTTCTCCTTCTCAAGAAGATAAATTAAAATTGGCTAAAGGCTTAAATTTTGACGTCCTTATCAAATGGGAAGATGCGATTAGCGAAAAAGATACCTTTGGTTTTAATAATGATTTCACCGCCTTTATTCCATTAGAAGAAGGAAATTCTGATGATGGAATTTTGTGGGTCAATCATGAATATGTTGACCCTTTCTTCGTATCCAATCATGTCGGTGGAGAAAAATCTAAGGAGCAAGTTGAGAAAGAAATGTATAATGTGGGCGGAAGTATTCTTAGAGTTAAAAAGGATGATACGGGTAAATGGCAAGTAGTAGAAAATGACCCGCTTAATAAACGAGTAAATGGGCTGACGGATATTCCATTTAACTGGGACCAGCCTATTGCTGGAAAGACCTCCGCTATGGGTACGCTTGGTAATTGTTCTGGTGGTATTACTCCATGGGGTACTATTCTTACTTGTGAAGAAAACTATGATATGTTTTATGGAGAAAGAGATTTCAAAAGTGGCAAACGAATCGAGAAAAAAGCATTTCTAGCTTGGCATACACAATACGACAATCCACCAGAACATTATGGATGGGTTGTAGAGGTTGACCCACAAACGGGCAAAGCACAAAAGCATATTGCCTTAGGTAGATGTGCTCATGAATGTGCAACTATTAAAGAATTAAGAGACCAAACTGCTGCTGGCATGATGGATTGCAAAAAAGCATTATCTGAAAATGGTGGTGATTTGGAAGCTGCTAAAGATTGGTTACGTACCAAAGGTCTAGCAAAAGCTGCTAAAAAATCT
>JALZWI010000077.1 GCA_023299895.1 Arenicella sp.
CAACGACATTAGTAAAACTATTGAAGGTTATCCTGCGCCTAAGCGAGGAATTTTTATTGCTGAAAAATGAATTCGCCAATAAGTCTGACGAATTCATTTTCATAGTCAATAATAAACTATGACGATTTCTCGTTTGTCTTCGCAGTCGCGGCGCTGGTTGGTTTAGATTTGGCTTTGGTTCGGCAAAATGCGCTTACTTTACGCCCATCCTTGCGTTCATAACCTGCGACCCAGCTACACGTATCTTGAGTGATGCATGCGTTATTTTCTAGCCCTTTACATTGGATAGGATCGGCTGCATTCGCTGAACCACTTAGCAACATCATTGCGGCAATAGCCGTAGCTGAAACACTTTTTAGAGTACTTTTTTGTGAAATCAATTTCATGATAAATCTCCTTATTTCCTTATTAAATAACGCTTTACGTTTTATAAAGCATCGATTCAATCATTGAATCGAATGACACTTTAACCGATATAATAATGTTGTACATCACCCTTAAGGGTGATTTTGTAACTTATTTTCTGTCCATTACAAAATGCTTGCTCAACTTCAAACCTTGCGACTGATAATTTGACGTTAGATTTTGGCCATAAATTTTATCAGGCGTTGTTATCATTCTTTCATAGACCAAGCGGCCAACGTTTTGGCCATCTTCTAACAAAAAAGGAACATCAAAAGAACGAACCTCCAAGACCGCGCGAGATCCACCACCACCCGCCTCAGGCGCACCAAAACCAGGATCAAAGAATCCTGCGTAATGCACACGAAACTCACCCACCAAAGCATCATAGGCAACCATTTCGGCTGCATAATCAAAAGGAACATGGACAGCCTGTTTTGATACCAAAATATAAAACTCACCAGGGTCTAAAATTAGCTGATTTTCAGCACCCTTCTTGGCATACAAAGGCTCCCAAAAAGCACTCATTGGCAGTGTTCCAGGTTTATCGACATCGACTACACCAGAATGTCGTTTAGCGCGAAAGCCAATTAAACCAGTCTCTGGATCACCCGATAAGTCTACACTCACAGGCACCCCATTTTTAATCTCATGCGCTTCCAGATCGCTGTCTACGAGTCGATATTTTTCTTGCAATTGAAGATGACCAGCATCATCAATATTGGAGTCGCCATGACGAATACGCAATTGCGATAAGCGGGAACCTTTGCGTACTAAGACGCTAAAGGTCAGAGGTGCAATTTCGGCATATAAAGGCCCTTTGTAACCGTTAGGTACTTTTTCAAATTCAACGCCGTAATCGGTAATCAAACGGGTAAACACATCTAATCGTCCAGTTGAGCTTTTAGGGTTTCCACCCGCATTTAAGTGATCAGGCAGATTCAGGCTCTCAAGTAATGGGACTATATAAACACAAGACTTTTCTAACACTGCACCGTCGATTAGGTCAACTTTGTGCATCGCCATGTCAGCTAAACAATCGCTAACCGTACGTTCTTTACCCGGCAGGAATGACGAGCGCACTCGATAGGCGATTGTGCCTAAGCGTAAATCGATACTGGCTGGTTGCACTTGATCATGATCAAGTGGTTCAGGTGTTGAAATAACGCCATCGTTGAGTAACTGTTCAAGGTGTTGCGATGCTAGCGCGGCGTTTTCAGGTGAGACCATAATTGAAATTTTTAGTTGAAGATGCTTTGGTTAAAAAAATTAGTTAAATATGATAGTCCGATTCTTGTACACAATAGTCTTATGCTCAAGCACTTTAAGCAAGGCGCGCGCAAACACTTTACGTTCAACATCGCGGCCCATTTTAATCATATTTTGTACCGATGAGCCGGGATTTACTCGTTGTACGTCTTGCTCAATAATCGGTCCTTGATCTAAATCGGCTGTAACAAAATGCGACGTCGCACCCATCAACTTTACGCCTCTTTCATATGCCATTTGATATGGCTTGGCACCAACGAATGACGGTAAAAAAGAGTGATGGATATTAATAATTGGACAGTCAGCTTGATCAATAAAGTTAGCGCTTAATATTTTCATATAACGCGCCAAGCCAACATAGTCAGGCTGATAACGATGAATGATTTCAAGTTGTTTTTTTTCATAGGCCAAAGCATCACCATCAGTTGGAATGTAAAAAAATGGCGTAGCATGACGATCAGCAATTTTTTGCATTGATTCGTCGTTGCCGATAATAAAATTTATTTCTAATCCAGGAACAAAATTAGCCTCTTTCTTATTAAGAATTTCTATTAAGGCATGCGATTGCTTAGACACAAAAAGCCCTATGCTTTGGCTGCGATTCATAAAGCGAGTTTGAAAACCAGCACTAAAACCATCCGCAAGTGCACCAAATTCTTTTGCAAAGGCTTGCTCATTTTCCCAACGATCATTTAACAACCATTCTAAACGTGAGAAAAATTGACCATCATCAGTGAATTCTTCATAACGGGAGATGTTCAAGTCCCGCTCAGAAAAAAAATTTGCCAACGAGGCAATAATCCCAACTTGGTCAGGGCAGCTGAAGATTAATGATGCAATTGGTGTTTCCATATCTAAAAAATGATTAACAATTCAAAAAGAAAAGCGAATAATACACCGAACAGCCCAAACAATCACAATAACGGCATAGCACTTAATTGCTTCCTTAGTTATAATGGCAGCTCGACGTATTCTTTGTGGAAGAGAGGTTGTTTTTTTACTATAACAACCCGCCGAAGGCGCAACGTGCTCGCAATCGCTCAGGCAAATAGGACCGCAAAGCTAATTTATTAAGCTGTTGATTTGTACTTAATAGCCATTTATTTATACTTAATAAACACGTCGTCTCTGGAGAGCGATTGCTAATTGTCAATCATTTAGACAATCCACCGAAGGGGTAATCTTTCAGGTAACCGGACAGAGGAGCGCTCAATCAAACAGGCCTAATACTTAGCCCTGCTCATAAGATTGTGCGCACCGTTAAACGACTGTTCAAATAAATGACTGATTTACTCAAAACGCCACTTCACCCTCAACACCAACAACTAAACGCCAAAATCGTCGATTTCGGTGGTTGGGCACTGCCTGTTAATTACGGTTCACAAATTGAAGAACATCACGCTGTACGCAATCAATGCGGCGCCTTTGATGTATCCCATATGACGGTTTCAGATATTACTGGCGACGACACCCTTGCCTATCTCGCCAAAATCCTCGCGAACGATATCAGTAAAATTGCTGGTAAAACGGGTAAGGCGCTTTACAGCTGTATGCTCAATGAGGGCGGCGGCGTAATAGACGACCTGATCGTCTATTACCTCAACGATCAACACTGCCGCTTAGTTACCAACGCGGGCACTAATGTAAAAGACATGGCTTGGCTAAACAAGCAAGCACAGTCTTTTGCTATTGATGTAAAAGAACGCCCAGCTTTAGCCTTAATCGCAGTACAAGGGCCAAATGCAATCAACCATTGTGTTAATTTATTTGAAGAAGAATTATCCAATACAATAAGTCAGTTAAACCGCTTTCAAGGTGCTTTTATCGACACTGATAACCGCCAATTTGTCGGTCGGACAGGTTATACCGGCGAAGATGGTATTGAGCTTATTGTTACTGCCGATTATGCGCTTAAGTTATGGGAGGTGCTTATCAACTCCGGCATCCAACCATGCGGTTTAGGTGCTCGCGATACACTCAGGCTAGAAACAGGCATGTCTCTTTATGGTAATGACCTAGACGAACAACATACTCCACTCGAGTCTGGTTTAGCATGGACAGTTAAGCTCGATGATGATCGTGACTTTATTGGCAAGGCGGCATGTTTGAAAGCATCTAAGCACACAATGATCGGCTTATCCCTATTAGACAAAGGCGTATTGCGCGGCCACCAGAAAGTACATCTTGAAGACATTCAAATCGGTGAAATCACCAGTGGTACTTTTTCACCGACCTTAGAAAAATCAATTGCTCTGGCTCGAGTCAATCGCGATGCTGGGGTTGAGCTAGGCCAACAAGTACAAATCGCAGTTCGCAATAAAATGCTAAACGCACAAGTCGTTAGCTACCCTTTCGTTAAAAATGGCCAAAAGGCTTAATAAAAAGAAAGTCCAGAGACACTGACTAAACAACCACTATGACAAATTCTCAGCACAGCACTCCTTTTGCAAATCGCCACATTGGTTTATCCGAACAAGATATTGCCCACATGCTCAGCGAGCTCGGCTTTAGCTCACTCGATGAACTTACTAATGCTGTCGTACCAAATAGCATTGCTGACAACAACCCTCTCGACATCCTCGAGCCTGTCAGCGAAGAACAAGCGTTGGCAGAACTCGCTGATATTGCAAAGCTGAATATCCTTAAAAAATCATTGATCGGTCAAGGCTATTATGGCACTCACACGCCCAAAGTGATTCAACGTAATGTGCTTGAGAATCCTGCTTGGTATACGGCTTATACACCTTATCAACCAGAGATCTCACAAGGACGTTTGGAAGTATTGTTTTACTTTCAAACGATGGTGACCGAATTGACCGGCATGGATATAGCCAATGCATCCTTATTAGATGAAGGAACAGCAGCTGGCGAAGCGCTTACTTTGGCACATCGGGCACTCAAAGCAAAACGTAATAAATGTTTGATCTCAAAACATTGCCACTTGCAGACGCTGGAAATTTTACGAACACGGGCAACTCCTTTAGGTATTGAGTTAATCAAATTCGATGAAACCAAAACGGTGGAAAGCTGGGATGATGTCTTCGCCATATTGGTTCAATACCCTGATACTCACGGCACAGTCACTGAACTGAGCAATTTATCGATACAGGCACATAAGGCAGGCGCGTTAGTCATCATGGCCAGCGATTTATTGGCTCTCAGCATGCTTAAATCGCCTGGTGAGTTAGGCGCAGACATTGTAGTTGGTAACTCACAG
>JALZWI010000078.1 GCA_023299895.1 Arenicella sp.
TTTAAATCATGTGCAATATTATCTGACACTCTGCGCACGCCTTCCATGCCATGCTCAATTTGATCCAACATACTGTTCAAATTAGTCGCTAGCTCATCAAACTCATCGCCAGTACCACGAGTAGCAATACGTTTACGCAGATCTCCCATCATAATCTTTCGACTGGTTTGATTGATCGCGCCTAAACGACTGCGCAACGTTTGGCGCAACATATAGCCGGCAATAAGTCCTAAAACAACGGTCAACATCAAACCCCAAAACAAAGCTCTACCAACCAAAACTTTTAAATTAGTCAGGTCTCTCATGCCTTGACCAACCAATAAGTTAAAACGATTTTCTTCTTCAAAGGTTCGAGCGCGCGCACTAAACTCCCCGCCACCATCATCCTGTACTGACTCTAGTTTAAAGTCTAACCAGCCTTCTGAGTTATACGCGATCGAAGGCCATCGGTTTAGGTTGCCTACCAATGGTCTGAATTGGTCGTTAGTCAATAAATATAATGTTGGGTCTCCTGGTCGCTGTCGCACTAATTCAACCCTTTCAGATAGAGCGGTTAGCAAACCAGGATAACCACGAGTTGCATAAATATTACGTAACGCCGTTATCTCTGAATTAATATCCTGATCAGTCAAGCGTGTTTTATAAACAATCGTCGAATAATAAATAAAACCTAATATGGTAAAAACCGATAGACTAAAAAACAGTACATAAACCAGCGTTATTCGAAATGCCGAGCTTTTGAATGGACTAATCTGGTTCACTCAACATATACCCTGCACCACGAACGGTATGCAGTAATTGCACATCAAATTCTTTATCAATTTTACCGCGCAAACGACTGACATGGACATCAATCACATTGGTTTGCGGATCAAAATGATAATCCCATACTTTTTCCAATAGCATTGTGCGAGTTACGACTTGGCCGCTATGACGCATTAAGTATTCCAATAACCGAAACTCTCTGGGTTGTAAATCGAGTTTTTTATCAGCGCGTCGTACTTCACGTTTTAACAGATCCATTTCTAGATCAGAAACATGTAAGATAGTATCTGGCGATTCTGGCTCTGCGCGACGTACCAACGCTTCAATACGAGCTTGTAACTCTGAGAAAGCGAATGGTTTAACAAGGTAATCGTCTGCACCCGCTTTTAGGCCAACCACGCGGTCATCTACGTCGCCAAGCGCGCTCAACATTAATATCGGAGTACGATTACCGCCACCTCTTAGAGTTCTGGTCATGGTAACGCCATCCACTTTGGGTAACATGCGATCTGCCACAATTACCTGGTACTCAGTAGAATCAGCCATTAATAATCCTTCACGACCATCCTCGGCATGATCGGCATTATGACCGCACTCGGTTAATCCTTTAACTATATAGGCGGCTGTTTCTTTATCATCCTCTACTACTAGTACTCGTATCATAATTTTTTTTGTCATAATTAATATCCAGTTGATTTTACTCTATTTGTAAAATTCGCCCAATCATTTCAATATTAGCGTTCAGCCAAATTGAAAGGTATAAAGCGGCTCCCAGTATTGCGTTGAAGTAGTACAACGATTTTATCTCGACCATCTTTTTTTGCGTCTCGGATTTCATTCTGCACATCCTCAGGATCCTTGACCCGCGTATTATTAACCGAAGTAATTACATCTCCACGTCGAATGCCATTATTAGCTGCCAAGCCTTCTTCATTGACATCCAAGACCACGATTCCATCGATATCGTCATCAATACCAAATTGACCACGAGTGCTATCATCTAGCTCACTTAAGCGAGCGCCGAATAAGTCATTATCGCTAACGTCAGGTGTTGACGATGATTCAGGTTTCACCAAACTAGCAACCGTACTGTCGTCAGGAAATTTATCAGTTTCAATGGTCAATGTTTTTCTTTTACCACTGCGCCAGATACCCACTTTAAATTTTTCACCAACTGCGGCTTGAGCAACAATTTTGGGTAAATCACGCATTTCATCAATATTTTTACCGTCAAACGACAGAATGATATCACCCGCTTGTAGTCCAGCTTTGTCTGCAGGTTTGCCAGGAACCACTGATGCAATTAAGGCACCTTTATCATCACTACGGTCAAAGCCTTCGGCTAATTCATCGTTTAGGGGTTGGATTTCCACTCCAATCCAAGCACGTTCAACCTCACCAGATTCTTGCAATTGAGCAATCACTGTTTTCGCGAGATTAGATGGAATTGAAAAGCCTATGCCAACACTGCCACCATTAGGTGAATAAATAGCCGTATTAATACCAATCACTTCGCCTTGCAGATTAAATAACGGCCCACCGGAATTACCTTGATTAATTGCCGCATCAACTTGAATATAGTCATCATAGGGGCCAGAGTTAATATCTCGTCCACGCGCTGAAATAATTCCTGTGCTGGCAGAGCCACCCAGTCCAAATGGGTTTCCAATCGCTAATACCCAATCACCTACTCGTGATTTATCAACATCACCAAAGGTCACATACGGTAGGTTATCTACATTACTGAGTTTTAACAGAGCCAAATCTGTTTTACTGTCGGTCCCTTTTAATTCAGCAATATATTCTTCACCACTGGTCATAGTAACGACGATTTCATCTGCATCACTAATCACATGATTATTAGTTACGATATAGCCATCGGCACTGATAATGAAGCCCGAGCCAATACCTAAGGGTCGACTTTTTTCGGGCTCGTCACTTGGTTGTTGATTACGGAACTGTTCAAAAAATTCCTCAAATGGTGAGCCTTCAGGAAAATTGAACTGGGGTGCTTGTGTACGAGAACTAACCACTCCGCTTACCGCAACGTGCACTACCGCAGGGCTTACCTGTTCGATCAAATCAGCAAAACCAGCAGCGGGTGACCATGGCACGGACACCTTTGAATTATCATTGGCTTGCGATGTAACAGAGACGTCTAATTGTGTATCTGCATTTACTTGAATTGAAATAACTATAATTGCCGTCGTAATGGCAACCATAGACGATTTAAAAATTAACCCAACTGAATTAGTTACAGATCTAGAAAGTGCTTTGATCATTAAATTCTCCAATAAAATATTAAATAAAAAGAAAAATTAGCATCACTTACCAAACATTACTTTTGATACATATGGTAAGAATGTAATCTTTAATAGATAGTAAGGTCAAATTGATTACCCTCAAGTGAACAAGCCATTACTTTTTAGTAATAGAAGGGTTTAATTTCAAAATGAGACACACTCGTCTATTATTTTTCAAAATAAATCCATTTATTAAAAACAATAATTTTCAAAATGAGGCTATTACCGCATATCAGATTCTTTTACGTACTCTTGATACAACTTATCTTGCAATGATGTGTCATCATGAGTTTTTAAAGCCTGCTCAACCACCGTTTTTTTAAGATGAGAAGCAAATAATTCAATAAAATCATAGACATATTCTCGCAATACTGAATTTTTACGAATCGCTAAACTGGTAATACTAGAATCGAATAGGTTACCTGCATCGAGAACCACAATATCACCATCCTGTTTTTTATCGTATGCCATACGCGCGCAAATGCCTATACCCAGACCCGTTCGAACATATGCTTTGATAACTTCAGCATCCGCTGCCATTAAGACAACATTTATATCCAGCTCTTCTTTTTTGAATGCACGATTAATCACAGAGCGATCAGCCACACCAAAGGTATAGGTAATGATCGGGTATTTTGAAATTGCCTCTAAGGTCAATAAGCTTTCATTGATCAGCGGGTGCCCCTTAGGCACCATCAAACAGCGGTTCCATCGATAACAAGGCAATAAAATTAGATTATCAAACAATTCTAGCGCTTCCGTTGCGATACCAATATCAGCCTCACCAGAATCCGTTAAAGCAGCTATTTGCTCAGGTGTTCCTTGATTGATTTGCAACTGCACATTCGGGTAACGCTTACGAAACTCAGTAATCACTGGTGGCATTACATATCGAGCTTGCGTATGAGTTGTCGCTATCGACAACATACCCGAGTCTGGGTGACTAAAATCTTCAGCTATGCGTTTTACATTATTAACTTGATCTAGGATTGCTGAAAAACGCTCAGCAAGTAATTTTCCTTCTGGCGTTAGTCCATTAATGTGTTTACCGCTGCGTTCAAAAATGGTGACGCCAAGCTCTTCTTCCAGTCGCTTTATCTGACTACTGACACCAGGCTGCGAGGTAAATAGTTTTTGCGCAGCCGCAGTAATATTCATGCCATTATTAATGACCTCAACTACATACTGGAATTGCCTTAATTTCACAGAGTCTCAATAGTGTTTAAAAGTCCCTACAGCGGGTTTTAATGTGCCTACAGCGGGTTTTAATGTGCCTACAGCGAGTTTTAAAAAGTGCCTACAGCGAGTTTATATAATGAGTCTACAATGAAATAGAGAACTCACTATCTAACGAACCATTGGTTTCATAAAGCTCACAGTTTGCTATATAGTTCGCAGTGGTAACTGGCATTGGCACTCTAACACCACTTAAATGACTGATAACATCCCGCCCCATATGTAATAAACGCAAACCATCCTCCAAATAACGTATTCTATCAAGTCCTTCAGAACGATCATTTTTTACTGATATAAGGTCAGGTGAAAATTTTGAGATCGCTTCTTTAGCTGCAACATAACGCGGCCATACCTCATATATGGCTTCGTCTCTGCGCATCGTTTCAACTTCTGTTTTAGCTGTATCACGCAAATCATTTAATAACGGCAGAACACCTTCAAAACCAGCAACACTTGAAAACACCTTGATCATACGATCAATCAACATATCAATAGCCGAAAAAGTTTGCGCTAATTTCACATAACGACTCTCAAAAAAACGATCAATCGGCATGGAAAAAGCCTTAAAAGGTTCACCCCATAGCTCGTCAACCCCCTCTTCGCCACTAAAATGCTTGACCTGCTTGCCAAGCTCGAGGGCTTCCATGAAGCAAGCTTCGCACTGTTTTAATAAAGGGTTTGAATCATCAACTTGAATGCCTTTCTCTTCAATATCAACAACACTGGTGAAAATATCGGTCGCGCGGTTAAATAATGACCCAGCTAGCATTGCCGCATTAACTCGCTTTCGCCTTGGATTTGTTTCAGCCTCATAGAACTTTCGAGCAATTTCAAGTCGCCAACCTGGAGAATTAATACCCTCTTCAGTATGATGAAATACACGGCGTCGTAAAGAGATAATCAATGTCTTTTTTTCCGACATGGTATTCGGGGGTGGCGCATAATAACGGATCCAGTAACCATTAATAAAAATACAAATTTTGCCGCTATATTCTCGAATTGTACCGTTTTCAAAACTATCAGTTTCGAGTGCACTGTTTCTAAGCTTAGTGGGGGTCGCGCTCATTGTTTAAGTATTTATATTGATAAGTTAGTACAGCGCTTAATGTTAATAACTAGCATCAAACCTCATCCATCAGTGCTTTTCTTTGCATTTTACGACGACGCTTACACTGTGATTTAATTTCACAAATATCGCAGGCGCCTTCTAGGCCATCAATGTCATTCAAGCCGCCACAACTGCCTTTTATAGCGCGATTATTAATAATCACGCCTACCGCCATCGCCAACATGATAAGAGCAAATACTGCAAAAGAAATCAAAAAAGTATTCATTGTCGTATATCGTGACCTAATAATTAATTAAGGTTTACAAAAAAATGATTTTGTTGCCATCTATTTTCGTACTCTAGTAACAGTACTGTAATCATGCAACTAATTTATGCAAATAGTTACCACTTTATTCATCAATGTAAACAGCCAATTTAGTTGTTTGGAGAATATGTATACCCTCGCCAGCGTCATTTCGAACCACAAAATAAGCGGCTAGTTGCTGCAGCTCAGCAAATTCAAAACCTCGTTCTTCACCCATTGCCATAATCGCTGTCGCCATAGCATCTGCGGTACTGGCATTTTGGTGAATCACGCTTACTGACGCTAGTTTATGTAAAACTGGTGCTAAACTAATAGGGTCAATCGTATGTGAATATCGCTGCTTGTCAAATACCAAGAAATTTAAGTAATCTCCCGAGGTTGCAATCGCTGCATTATCCAGCTTAACCACTTGCTGTATACCACCTAATAACTCTGGCTTTTCAATACCAACTCGCCAAATATTTTGATCAATATTGGAGCCAGAAGCACGTAGTTCGCCACCAATATTAACTAGATAGTCATGAATATTACGTTGCTCTAAGGCAAGAGCTACTTGGTCTACCGCAAAGCCTTTGGCAATAGCAGACAAATTAAGTTGTGTGTCGCTGTGGCTCTTAATTAAAACAGAATTATTTAAACTCAAACGAGAATATCCGATAGATTCTGATATTTTTTTCATTTCAATTAAAGACGGTCTTTGCGTAATCGATCCTTGGACACCAAAACCCCATAAATCAATGATTGGCCCAAGGGTGACATCAAAGGCACCATTACTAAGCTCTGATATAGCAAATGCTTCTATTAATACTTGATTTAATGAATCAGACAAACTCACCGCTTCGCCAGCATCCGTAACATTAATCTTACTAAGTTCAGAAGATGGGTCATAATGAGACATACTGCCATTGACAGCGTTCATTACACTCAGCAGGTCTTGATGCAATGCTTCTTGATCAATATTACTATCACTGACCACTGTAATTCGATAATCCGTACCCATTATTGGGCCCGATAATATAAACATAGAGCGCTGTACAGGCGATTCACAACCAGCATTCATCAATAGCAAACAAGCAATCAGCCCAAACAAAAAACAGCGAGCTAAACTCGCTGTTTTTATAGCTACTTGACGTAAACGAAATTTAGCCACCAAAATCGTCCAACATAATATTTTCGTCTTCGACACCTAAGTCATGCAACATGTTAATCACCGCTTGATTCATCATCGGTGGCCCACACATATAGAACTCACAATCCTCTGGAGCTTCGTGGTGTTTCAAATAGTTCTCTAAAAGAACATTATGAATAAAACCAGTGTCACCAGTCCAATTATCTTCATCCATAGGATCAGATAATGCAACATGCCACTCAAAATTATCATGTCCAGCCGCTAAACGGTCGAAATCTTCCACATAGAACATTTCCCGCTTACTACGAGCACCATACCAAAAAGTCATCTTACGATCTGTACCGATTCGCTCAAGCTGATCAAAGATATGCGAACGCATTGGAGCCATACCAGCACCACCACCAACAAATACCATTTCAGCTTTGGTTTCTTTTGCAAAGAATTCGCCAAACGGGCCTGAAATAGTTACTTCGTCACCTTCTTTTAAGTTAAAAATGTAAGACGACATTTGACCTGGTGGTAAGCCTTGTGTGCGCGGTGGAGGCGAAGCTATTCGTACATTCAACATAATAATCCCTTCTTCTAAAGGATAATTAGCCATCGAGTACGCTCGCACGACTGTTTCATTGACCACCGATTCATGTTGCCAAATATTAAAATGATCCCAGTCAGGCTTATACTCATCCTGAACCGAGAAATTTTTATATTCGACCTTATGCGGTGGGCATTCGATTTGAATATAACCACCAGCTCTAAAATCAACGTTTTCACCTTCAGGTAGTTCAAGTACAAGCTCTTTAATAAACGTTGCAACGTTATCATTTGAACGGACTTTACAGGCCCATTGCTTAACACCGAAAACCTCTTCAGGTACTTCGATATTTAAATCTTGTTTAACTGAAACCTGACATGATAAACGATCACCGCAAGCGGCTTCACGTTTAGTTATGTGTGATTCTTCAGTTGGTAAAATCGAACCACCGCCTGAATGAATCTTAACTCGACACTGAGCGCATGTACCGCCGCCTCCGCAAGCTGAAGGCACAAACAATGCATTATCAGCTAATACGCTAAGCAACTTACCACCAGCAGGTACTTCGATTTCTTTTTCACCGTTAATGGTGATTTTCACGTTGCCTGACTCAACCAATCGCGTTTTGGCGAACAAAATAATGCCCACTAAAGCTAAAACGATAATGGTGAAAAAGCCAACACCTAATCCAATTTCTAACATTGTTAGTAACCTATTCTATGTCTTTTATTTACGACGTCAGTTAGAGAAAATCTAAAGCTGAATGCCTGAAAATGCTAAGAAGCCTAACGCCATCAAACCAACCGT
>JALZWI010000079.1 GCA_023299895.1 Arenicella sp.
CTGCAAGGCTGCTTAATCCAATACTGCGTAAGCCGCTATCAACCTTTTGTAATTCCGCAGGCAGTAGTATTTTCACTAATTCATTTTTAAAGAAACCATCAGGCTGAGTTAACTTACTAACTTGTTTTTCTATGCCTTGGTCCAATGCTGCACGTAAACCAGCTGCAATAGTATCATTAGTGATTTCAGAGGCTCCATAGACATTAGGCAACTGACTAAAGGTGCCGTCAGGCAATTGTTTCACTGCCTCTTGTAATTCAGCGCATGCTGATAAAATAAAAATGCTTGATAAGATAATTATTTTTTTCATTTTATTGTATCTTTAGCAAAGGTCAGGCCTAGAAATGTGCGAATAATTTTTTTGGAATGGTGCGTTGTTGAGAATATTCGGACCGATTGAATAGATTATGTTTGGTGAGCATCTAAATTTAATTGAGTCTAGAATTTTTAGTAAATACCGAACTTAAAACTATACTCTAAAATAGCTAATTAAACCTTAAAACATATAAAGATATCGACACACTTATCTACACTGCACACCTGATGCTGATACTAATTAACGACGCCTTACCTGGAGATCATGCCCACTAATCAAAAAGTAAAACATTAATATAGAAATCGCCCTTTTCATTAATGTTAGGAGGACGGGCCGCTACTAGTCAAACTCCATGTCGGCAAAGCTGGCTCCTACCCCATCAACGCGGCCTGACCTCATCACCACCCCTCTTTAAATTTTCTGCTCAGTCATAAACAGATTACGGCTATATTAAACTATCAACAAACTGCTACAAAGTGGCTATTTGGCCACTTGACCATAGGTGATTATAATCTGCTATTCTCAAGTTAATCAGGCTTATCAATAAGTCAATGAATTAGGATTGTATGAACAACGAAAAGAAAATATTAATAGTTGATGACCATAAATTATTCGCTGATGGATTAGCTATGATACTCGGTAATTGTGATCAACAGTTTGTTGTACAAACCAGTGACGACCCGCAAGGCTTATTAGACAACATTCAACAATTAACGAATTATGATTTGGTCTTAATTGATTTATATATGCCGACCTTGTCTGGTTTTGTGTTTTTGCATGCGGTGAAATCACAAGGGCTGCCAATCATCATGGGCGTGATCTCTGGCGCCAGTAAAAAGGCAGAGATTGAGCGGGCGATTAGCTTAGGCACACAAGGCTTTATTCCAAAAGAAAGCAGCAGCGAAGAGTTTGTTGATGCGGCTAAATTATTGCTAGACGGTCAGCGCTACTTGCCTATAGAGTGGTTAGGTGTAATAGACTGGAAAACACCGTCTGCGGAAATGGTTGATAATGTCGATGAGTTGACACCTCGTCAGCAAGAAGTGTTAGAACTCATGGGCGATGGTTTGCAAAACAAACAAATAGCAGCAACGCTTGGAGTGAGTATTTCTGCGGTAAAAGGGCACGTTGAGCATTTATTTAAGAAAACACAAGTTAATAATCGTACTGCGTGTGTGTGCATTGCAAAGGAAAAAAACTGGTTATAAACAAGGTAAAAACTAGTTTTGTGTACCAAACATGAATCGTAAGAGCCTATTTATTGAGTCAATTCGTCGAATCATGCGCTTGCGTGGCTATGCTATAAAAACGGAAAAAAATTATCTCTACGGATTCGTTACTATATTCGGTTCCATAAAATAAAACATCCAGAGAAAATGGGCGTAAATGATGTAATACAATTTCTTGATCAGCTTGCCTTTGATCAAAATGTTACTGCTAATGCTCAACGCGGCGCACTTAATTCAATTGTGTTTCTCTACTGCAAAATTCTCGATAAACCTCTCGCTAATTATGCAAAATAATGGTGACATATATGGACCTGCTAGGTTCTGGATTGAAAAAAATATCAGAAACATTTTTTAACTGCTGAACAACTGCATGGATGCTGGAGGTAGAGCAATGCATGGAGCAATTGTCGAAGCAGCCTCGCAGCGGTGGGTATCCGGACTAGCTACCCCTTACTAATAAATTCCACGCTCCCTAGTTTGCCTACCATCTAAAACAACAAAGCTCACCTTTAAGTGAGCTTTGTGAGATGCTGATTAATACGTTTTACTTAACTACCTAGACGCCTCCTCTTTTGCAGGGTCGATTGATTGGTTGTCGTCGTCTGCTGTGTAGAAGAATCGGCGGAGTTAGTGTTTGACGTCGATCTCACTTGAGAGGTTCTAGTGTTTGACGTCGATCTCGTTCTAGTCGTATTTGTTCTAGAGGCTTGTGTGTTAACTGCAGTTTGCCTTAACGATGTATTGCGATCCTGAGTATTTGTAACAACGGGCGCGGTACGTCTAGTTGATGTGGTTCTATTAACAGTAGGGGTTGTACGCCTTAAAGACGAGGTATTACTCAGAATTGTTCTGCTATTATTGATAGTAGAAGTTCTGCTAGTTGTTGTTGGTCTCACCGTTCTTACTTGAGTATTTGCAATACCTACTCTTGTTGGTTGACGTCTATCAACAGTACTGGTGCTTCGAGTAGATTGTCTAGCAATACTTAATTTTTGCTGAACACTATCTGCACTTATCTGCCTTGTATTGGTCTGACGAGTATTTAAATTAACAACAGACCGATTGATCGTATTTCGCGTATTTGAAACACCTACTCGGTTTGATGACGTAAAATTTCTAACTACTTGTTGAGGGTAACGTACACCACGTCGATGTGTTGGATTATGTGACCAACGAGTATAATTCGAGATACCAATAGTTCGGTTAAAACTTCTGTATCTATAATAATTATCGTAGTAAATCTGATTGATAACTAAACGCCTTGAGCCCCAATGAAAAGCACTGAAGAAAAAATTTGGGCGAACGTAATAACTTGAGTTCCAATAAAAACCACCGCTTAGGTATACATAGTTGCTAGGTCTTTGCCAATAGGTTGGACCATAACCGTCCCACCACCAATTACCATACACCACGCGCGTATCATAATAAGGCACGTAGACTATTTCGCGATG
>JALZWI010000080.1 GCA_023299895.1 Arenicella sp.
CTTGACGGGGAACCATAGTCTCTTGTTATGAGTGAGTAGTAACACAATTTACCAACCAAGTATCACCATACGCCCAGATGATTGTTCCACCAACTATAGCTAAAAGTTCAAATATATAAATTACTTTTGGTACTTCATATATTTTCACCCAACTACTTTTTTTGGGTGGGACGTTATCTCTTGCACTAACATAAGATTCAACAAAATCGACTTCGGTTTCTTTGCTAATAGAAGGTGTTGTTATATAGGTTGACCAGACTGAAAACAATACAATAATAGCACCAGAACGTGCAAACCAAGCAGGTACTTGCATACAAAGTATGACCTGAAGAAAACTACCCATTGACCACGCAACGGTTAAAACCAAAAAAATAAATGTAACAATTAAATTTAAATTAGTTTTCAAAATAGGCTACTCATAATGATCGGCTAAGCTGCCGGAACGGAGTTGATTATTTTGTGCCAGCGTAGCGGAAAAGAACAAAAAAAAGCGACGCAGTGTAGGTCGGATTAAGCCGCTTGTTATGTGTTTTTGTCATTAAGAAAACTGACCCATAAAGTATAAACCAACGAAAACAAGTACTAACAAGCCTACAATGCTACACCAGATACCATTATTGCGTTTACCATACTCTTCAATATATACGACTTGATTTGATGACGGATATTTACCTAGAGTAACCACCTTACAGATTGGCCAGCCAACCCAATAACAAATTGTACCGAAGAATATTTCTGCGAGGATATAACCAATTCTCCGAAAAAATTCTTTCCCTACTCCTCCAATTAAATCATCCATATATATTTTCTCATTTACACAGTTTCTTATGAGACAAAATATCGTATATATGATGTCGATATATTTTTCATGAATTACCTATAAAAGCATAGTCTTATCAAGTTTCCAATTTTTTTCAATCAAATATCACGACAGTCGCTTTATATTTATTTTAGTTGCATTGCCAAATCAAGCATTGATTATTCGCGGGCATAGCAATATCGTTCATCAAATCAAGTCCACTTTCTTTTGCTAGCTTATCAACATCCTCAAAGTTACGAATACCACTGCCAACCCCTCGGGTGCGAAGGTCTTGATCAAAATTTTGATTACTACCGCTGGTGTATTGCCCATGATATTTAAATGGACCGTAGATAATTAAATAGGTGCCGCTTCTAATTACTTGATGTAAGCCAGCAAAGAATGCTTGAACCTGTGGCCATGCCATAATGTGCAATGTGTTGGCACTATAAATCGCGTCATATTGCTGGCCAGTTAGGCTCTCAGGCAGCCAAGATGTTTGTGTAACATCTAGTTGAATAGGGCTCAATAAATTAGATAACTCAGAATTATGTTCTTTAGCATTATCAATTTGCGCGTTGATGCCAGCAAGGTAGGGAGCTTGGTCGCTCGTTTGCCAGGTTATGTGCGGTAGCTGTTGCGCAAAACACAAAGCATGCTGACCGGTTCCTGAACCTACCTCTAAGACTGATCTTAAGTCCTTTAAAAGTGGACGAATAACATCTAGGATTGGATCCTTGTTGCGCTCACACGCCTGTGAAAAAGGAAACTGCAATTATGCGGCGCTATCAGCCATGTTACGTCTCATGTCAGTAATGACTTGTGCATAATCACTTTGATTAAAAATGGCTGAACCTGCAACAAATGTATCAGCGCCTAAGTCCGCTAATTCACCAATGTTGTCGACTTTAACGCCCCCATCAACTTCAAGACGAATATCCAAACCACTGTCGTCGATCAATTTACGTGTTGCTGCAATTTTTTGTTTTACGTGTGGGATAAACGACTGACCACCAAAGCCTGGGTTAACTGACATCAACAAAATCATATCCAGCTTATCAATCACCCAATCAAGTACGGATAAGGGTGTTGAGGGGTTAAGTACAAGTCCAGCCTGACAACCTTCTGCTTTAATGAGTTGTAAGGTTCGATCAATATGCTTAGAGCTTTCAGGGTGGAAGGTAATCATCGTTGCGCCTGCTTTGGCAAAATCAGGAATCAGTCGATCGACTGGTTCAACCATCAAATGCACGTCGATAGGTGCAGTTACACCGTGATTACGTAATGCTTGGCAAACTAACGGGCCAATCGTTAAGTTCGGCACAAAATGATTGTCCATTACATCGAAATGCACCCAGTCGGCACCAGCGGCTAATACGTTGTCAACTTCTTCACCCAGTTTGGCAAAGTCAGCAGAAAGAATTGATGGCGCAATAATATAATCGGTCATGGCTGTACGTTTTTTTAAAATCGAACTGAGATTATAGCCCAGTAGAGCCCTCTCTAATACCTGTACTAATTATTTATTAAACAACAAAAACTAAAAGCCAACGTCGTAAGAAAAATTAACGAACAGCAATGAGCGGGTTTATTAAACAGCACTGAGAGGTGTATTAAACAGCACTGAGCTAGTTTATAGAGAGTTATTGCAGTAATAAAAACAAGGCGCCGTTTGATCGAACAATATTCAGCAGCAATACATCTTGTCGAACAATCGCCATACGAAAACCGTCCAAATTTTTAACTGCTTTGCGATTAGCAGATACAATCACGTCACCAGATCTAAGACCATGATACCAAGCAACGGTATCTTGCTGCACATCATTGACTAACACGCCACCTTCTAAGCCACTGCTTAACTGATCATCACTTAATTCACTAAAAGTTGCGCCTTGTAAACGCGCATTTAGATTTTCACCAACCGAACCATCGACCTCAATATCGCCGATAGTGGTGGTAATAACAGATCGCTTATCGCCACGCATAACATCTAAACTGAGTCGATCGCCCACCCTTAATACACCAATAGTATTGCGTAAATCAGCACCTTTATTAATAACCCGATTATTCGCTTTAATAATGACATCACCAGGTTTCACGCCAGCCTTGTCGGCCATTGAATCAGTCTCAACTTTAGTAATAATCGCGCCACTAGTTTGCTGAATATCAAAAGCTTCAGCCAAGTCGGGCGTCAGGTCTTGGACTCGAACGCCTAAGCGGCCGCGTTGTACTTCGCCGTGTTGTACCAATTGGTCTTTTATTTTCAAGGCCATATTAATAGGGATAGAAAAACCAATCCCAACATTACCGCCGCTGGGCGCCACGATCGCAGTATTGATACCAACCAGTTCGCCACGCAAATTGACTAATGCACCACCTGAATTTCCAGGGTTTATCGAGGCGTCGGTTTGAATAAAGTCTTCATAGTTTTCAATGCCTAAGCCACTTCGGCCAAGCGCACTAACGATACCTGAAGTAACGGTTTGACGTAGTCCAAATGGGTTACCAATTGCGACTACAAAATCACCAACTTGCAATACATCAGAGTTGCCCAACGGGAGTTGAATTAAATTAGTCAACTCAACTTGAATCACTGCAACATCAGAGTCTTTGTCAGTACCAACAAGTTGCGCTTCAGCCTCTCGACCATCTTTTAAGGTAACTGTAATCTTATCAGCACCGTCAATGACATGCGCATTGGTTAAAATCAAACCCTCTGCTGCATCAAACACCACACCAGAACCTAAACCTTGCCGTTTTTGGCTACGTGGTTGAGGTGACTTTTGATCAAAAAAACGTCTGAAAAAGGGTTCGTCTAGAAAAGGGTTCGCTTTTCGACGTATAGTCACTTCGGCTTCAGTGGCAATATTGACCACAGCACCGTCTATACGCTGCAACATCGGCGCCAAAGATGGTAATGGCTGACCATCGATTGCTACTGGCATTGCCGCTCGAACTGATAAGCTTGAGGCACTGCTCACTATAATGAGTGACCCCATTAACAACAATTTGATATACAACGTCATACTACTTCTCTTCTTTTTTAGTTTTAACTTTTTAAGAATTCGTGGCTCTTTTACATTGGCTGGCGATCTTCTTATTACTTTGCGTCGCTCTTCATTGGTTGGCAACACCATGCGGTACATGACCAGTTGGGACATGTTCGCGGGCTGATTCACAATGCCCTTGCTGATCATCAAAAAAGATATCAGCACCAAAGGTTTTCAAAAATTCGCCTTTAGCTAACCCGCCTAAAAATACCGCTTCGTCGATTCGTATATTCCATGCACGTAAAGTACGAATCACACGCTCATGCGCTGGTGCAGCTCGCGCGGTGATAATGGCCGTTCTGATCGGCGATTCATCTGCAGGGAATTCAGATTGAATACTGTGTAATGCGGCCAGCACGTTTCGAAATGGCCCGCCTGGCAAAGGTTTTTTAGCTGCTTTTACTTCATGTTTCGAAAACTCAATTAAGCCGTCTCGTTTAAATACTTGTTCGGCTTCGTCTGAAAACACCACCGCATCACCATCAAAGGCTATGCAAAGCTTATCTTGATTAGCGCTTTCGACTGATGACTTAGATGGCAGCATTGTGGCTGCGGCAAAGCCTTTGTCTAAAGTATTAGCGACATCAGTCGGGTCGCTGGATAAGAACACGTCTGCGCCAAAGGGCTCTACATAACGAAACGGGCTATTACCACTCGTAAATGCCGCTCGGCTAATCGGTAAGTCGTGTTCTTGAATTGAATTAAACACTCGTAAGCCGGTATCTGCACTGTTACGTGACAACAAAATAACTTCAACGCGTTCACGCTTACTGCCCAACTGATTTAATTGCAGCAGCTTCTGTACCAATGGGAAAGCAACGCCCAGT